>JARFQC010000045.1 GCA_029287965.1 Arenicellales bacterium | reverse complement strand
TTGCTTGCACTCAAGGGCATCGGGTTCGATGTCAGCGTGATAGGCCACATGGCGCTCGTTATCGTACTCATCGGTGCTGTTATCGTTTTTTTCATGGCTCCGTTTCTGCCACGGCTGCCCTTCATGATAGGCCACCTTGTTGAGATCAACGGGGTGCTCGGCACCATCGATGCGATTTCGACCTTCCATACGACGCTGCGCAAATTCGACGGCACGATGGTGTTCGTGCCCAATGCCCTGGTCCTGGCATCACGGATCATGAACTACAGCGATACACCTAGCCGGCGCATAGAAATGAAGCTTAACGTCAACACTGACAGTGATCTTGATGAGACAAAGTCCCTGTTCATTCGCCTGATGAATGAAGACGAAAGAGTGCTCGATGACCCTGCCCCGCCAGCCGTATTCGTGATGGATGCAAACGCGGCCGGCGTCGAGATGTTCGCAGTCTGCTGGGTGAACAATGCGGACTGGCTGAGCACGCGGAGTGATTTGTGGATGAAGGTCGTGGACGCGTTCATCAAGGACGAGCGCGTAGCGATGTCTCTGCCACAACAGGAAGTCTACGTAATAGACGGGAATACTGAAGTATCTTGAAGAAGGGGGAGAACGATAAAGCGCCCGGGGTTAGCTAAATAATAGTCAGTTGCTGGTTTCAACTGACGATTAAAGGAGATTTCGGCTATGAGGGTCTGCTTTCCCCGGGCTCGTATTACCTTTATCGCTTGAATATAAGTATATAGCGATAAGATGAATTGAACCTGAAAATAGATAAATCTTCTAACTGGCTGAATTATATAGTTATTTATTGCTTCAGTCCATCAAAGCTGAACAAGCTCGGCTTCGCAGGGGATTAAAACCCGCACACACAGGCCACCCATGGACGCTGACCGGGAGAAACTAATCTCCCCGCTATAGAGCCGCACAATATCCTTGACGATGGATAGCCCCAGGCCATGTCCTTCTACCGATTCATCCAGACGCACACCCCGGCTCATCAGCCGGTCCAGCTCATCACCGGACAAACCGCTGCCATCGTCTTCGACGATGATATGTATACCGCTCTCGGTTTCACCGTATATCCGGCAATGCACTCTGGACACTGACCACTTGCACGCATTATCGAGCAGATTACCCAGCAGCTCATGCATATCTTCCCGGTCTCCGAATGAAGGGGTGTCTGGTTCGACCGAGTAAGTCAACGAGACTTCCTTGCTCGCATACACCTGCATCAACAAGCCAACCAGGTCCGAGAGTTCAGCATGCGGATCGAATCGCTTACTGGAAACACCCTTGCCCACCAGGCGTGCGCGGCGTAATTCTCTGTCCATTAATTCGTGAATGCGCTGAACCTGCTTGCCGGCCTGGGTAAACTGTGTCTTGTTTTTCATGTTGTCCGCATTATTGAAATACTGCACGACGACACTTAACGGACCTTTCAGGGCATGGGCAAGATTGCCCAGTGCATTGCGTGATCGCTCAAGCCGCTGGGAAAGCAGCCCCAGCAAGTGATTGGCTTCCTCGACCAGTGGCAGAATTTCCTGGGGTACGTTGTCAGAAAATGCCGATCGTGATCCTTCGAGGATTTCCTGACGTTCTTCTCGTACCTTCTTCAGGCTGCTCAATGAGCTACGCACGATGAAGCCTTGAACCACAAGCAGCAGCACCAGTCCCAGGAACGACAGGATAAAAATGTTGCGTATCGTTCTGTCTATTTGCTCGTGGGTATGGGAATGATCTTCTGCAATGGCCAGGGTGAAGTTGACATTGTCCTTGCGGAAGCCCCGTACCCATACCAGAATGTTCTGTCTATCCGGACCCGACACATGGTTGATCCGTCTCTCGCCGGGAGCAATGGTCGGGAATTCAAGCGGATAATCCCACAGGGAACGCGATCGATATTCCTTGTTATCACCATAGCGCAGCACGAAATAATGGCCGGATAATGGCTGGTCATAGATGTGACTGAAGCGCAGATCGCTGATCTTTACGTTGCCGTCCTCGACGATAATCGCAGACAGTATGCCTTCGATATCGCTTTCAAGGCGCTCGACAATAAAATCGTCCGCCATCTTCGCCACTGACTGGTAGCCAAATCCCAGCAAAACCAGGATCATGATGGTCAGGGAGGCTGCCAGCCAGACGAGGAGTCGTTTCTGCAGGGAGTACATTCGCTATTCCACGAACAGGTAGCCCTGTCCCCTGCGCGTTTCGATGCGTTCCTTGCCGAGCACATCACGCAGGCGCCGGATATAAACCTCTATGACATTGCTGTCCAGGTCGAAATCCTGCTCGTAGACATGTTCCGTCAAACGCGTCTTTGATAGCACCTTGCCGGGATTGAGCATCATGTAACGCAGCAGGCGGAACTCTGTTCCGGTCAATCCAACCCATTCACCATCAGCCAGTTTTACCCGCTGCCCTTCTTCATCCAGCTCCAGCCCTCCGCTGTGAAGAGATGTCCCGGTCATGTCATGACTGCGACGGATTAATGCCTGAATTCTCATCAGTAATTCTTCAAAGTGAAACGGTTTGCCGAGGTAATCGTCGGCCCCCAGCTTGAAGCCCTCGACTTTTTCATGCCATGCGTCACGAGCCGTAAGGATAATTACCGGTACCTTGTTCTCGCGCTCCCGCCAGGCTGACAGCACTTCGAGCCCGGGCTTGCCCGGCAGCCCCAGGTCGAGCACAACGACGTCGTAGGGTTCCTCATCACCGATGAACTCGGCATCAACCCCGTTATCCACGGCATCCACCGCAAAGCCTTTCTGCTCCAGCTGCTGCTTGAGGTTCTCAACCAGCAATGCATCGTCTTCAACCAGCAACAGACGCATGTTCAGTTCTCCTGCTAGTCTTCGTGAACATCCAGGACTGCGCCACTGGTGGCGTCGAAGATGACGCCATGTATCAGCCCCGCTTCGTCAAGCACGACGACACGGTAGATATAGTGACCCTGGTGATCATGAAAATGTACGTCGATTACCTTGCCCGTCATCCCGTTCCTGCGTGCCTGGGCAATAATCACTTCCAGCGGCAGCACGATCCCCTGTTCCATTAGCATACGGGCCTGCTGGTAATCCTCCTGACCCATCGCGGGTGGCGTAAGTGCCAGGCAGGCAATCAGCAGTAAATTCCTTTTACAAATCATTATCGCAGTAGCGGTTTTCATTGGTGATCATTTAAGTGTAGTTGGTATTGAGCAGAAATGCAGGTAAGCGAGGGAGGCGTGAAACACGTGCGTGTGCGGGTACAGGATGGAGGGAGATGAAATCCTGCTGAATGCTACGTTCAGCGGAACAACCGGAAGACGACTGGCTATAATGAAATACGGACCGACTCCGACCCTCGCCTGGCCTTGTCGAGTGCATCGTCTGTGCTGTCCCCTCTTGCCAGCACAACACCCATGCGCCGCTGACCGCTGACACCGGGTTTTCCAAATAGTCGCAGCTGCGTATCAGGCTGACCCAGCGCTTCGTCCAGCCCGCTGAACCCGACCTGATCTGATTCACCTTGCACCAGCACCACACTGGACGCCGAGGGTCCGTGGAAATGGACATTCGGAATGGGTAGACCCAGAATCGCCCGGGCATGCAGCGCGAACTGCGACAGATCCTGCGAGATCATTGTAACCATGCCTGTATCATGTGGCCGTGGTGACACCTCGCTGAATATGACTGCGTCGCCCTTGATGAACAGTTCCACGCCGAATATTCCGCGACCGCCCAACGCCTCGGTCACACGCGCGGCAATGTCGCGTGCGCTTTCAAGAGCCGCAGCACTCATTGGCTGCGGTTGCCAGGACTGACGGTAGTCACCATCCACCTGCACATGACCGACCGGTTCGCAGAAGCTGGTGCCACCACTGTGTCGTACCGTCAGCTGGGTGATTTCGTAATCAAAATCAACAAAGCCTTCTACAATGACCTTGCCTGCCCCGCTGCGACCGCCTTCCTGGGCATAGGCCCACGC
>JARFQC010000009.1 GCA_029287965.1 Arenicellales bacterium | reverse complement strand
ATGATTACGCGTGCGACAGAATTTTTTGTAATCCGGCGCTTGTACAGCGCATCCCGGACACGTTCCCCCATTGACACCAACGCCCGTGACCTAGCCTTCCTTTCCGGATGAGGCACCTGGTCAGGGATTCGGGCTGCGGGTACTCCCGGACGATCCGAGTAACTGAAAACGTGGGGAAAGGCTATTTCCAGGTTGTCAATCATCTCCAGCGTATCCCGGAACATGGCGTCCGTCTCCGTCGGGAAACCCGCCATGATGTCGGCGCCATAGACGACGCCGGGTATCGCGGCGGTCAGCGCGTTGACTCTCTGGTACATTTCAGCAGCAGTGTAACGCCGTTTCATACGTTTGAGTATCAGGTGACTGCCGCTCTGCAAGGACAGGTGGAAGTCCCTGCATATCCGCTCTTCGCCGGCCAGCACGGCAATTAACTCATTGTCCAGGTAGGATGGATCGATGGAGCTGATCCTGATGCGGAAATCACCTGATAACGCGCAGATCCGCTGTAGCAGACCTGCCAGTGCGGGCGTACCGTCGATACTCTCACCGTAGCTGCCAATATCAACACCGCACAGGACGATTTCCCGATAGCCGTTGCCGACAAGGCGTTCTACCTGGCGCAGGACTTGCTCTGCCGGGAAAGAGCGGGAGGGCCCCCGTGCCGTGTGAATGATGCAGAACGTACAGCCCTGGTTGCAACCCTGCTGAACCTGGACAAATGCGCGGGTGTGCCCGGGACAGTCTTCAATGATCTCAGGCGGCAGGGATACATGTTGATCCAGATCGCCAACCATCACGTGCGGCAGTGCGCCGCCATGCAGATCTGGCAGCAGCTGGTTTAGATCCAGTTTACGATCGTTGCCGAGCACGAGGTCTACACCCGGTATCTCGGAGCAGGTATCCGGATCTATTTGCGCATAGCAGCCCGTAACGATGATTTTAGCCCCGGGATTCTGACGAATCAGGCGGCGCACCGTCTGGCGTGCCTGGCGATCAGCTTCAGACGTTACGGTGCAGGTGTTGATGATGTACAGGTCGGCCTCTTCATTATCCGGGACCTGTGTCCAGCGATCACCGGCCAGGCTTTGTCCAATTACCTCGGATTCGTAGAGATTGACCTTGCAGCCCAGCGTGGTGGTGGCAAACCGGCGGCTCGCCTCTGCATCGTCAGCATCATTCAGGCCAGGCCTGCTGAAATTGACTAACTGGGCAGCTGGCGGACTAGTCCTTTTCATCCATCCAGGCCATCTGGATGGCTTCCAGGATACGTTCACCGCAGTGTTCTTCTTCTCCAGTGAAGCCGTCGAGTGACATGACCATTTCCATCAGCTGTGGAAAAGAAACGGTCATCGGGTCCGTGTCCGGAAACTTCTCAGTCAGTTCGATCGCAATATCCAGTGTGTCCGTCCAGCCTAATTGCATGGTCTGCTCCTAGTGATTTTCAGATACCTGGTTAATCGTATATTTCGGTATTTCCAGGACAAGGTCTTCGTCAGCCACAACCGCCTGGCAGCTTAACCGGGATTCCGGTTCTAGCCCCCATGCCTTGTCGAGCAGGTCCTCTTCTTCTTCAGTGGCTTCTTCCAGTGAATCAAAGCCCTCGGTGACGATGATATGGCATGTCGTGCAAGCACACGCTTTCTCACAGGCATGTTCAATCTCTATATCCGCTGCAAGCGCGGCATCGCAGATGGTGATTCCGGGTTCGACCTCGATCACCTTGCCCTCCGGGCATATTTCTTCGTGCGGCAGAAAAGTCAGTTTGGTCACGTTTATTCGCCAAATTCGTTGATGTTGTGCCCTGCCAGTGCTGAGTGAATGCCTGCATTCATCCTGCGCGCAGCAAAGGGTTCAGATAATGCGTTAAGTGCTTCTACAGACTGCTTGATTGCATCGGCATCATGCCCTTCACGCAGCGTACGCAGGCTGTCAATAGCAGCTGTGAGACGGTCACGTTCTTCCTCGTCGAGAAACGCTTCTCCATCTGCCTCGAGTGCACTGACGAGTGCCTCTATTGTCCTGTCGGCATCTACACGCTGCTCGGCGAGCATACGTGCATGCATGTCTTCTTCAGCGTAATCAATGGAGTCGCGCAGCATCTGCTCGACTTCAGCATCGGTCAATCCATACGACGGCTTGATCGTTACATCGGCCTGAACACCCGTCGTCATCTCGCGTGCACTTACACTGAGCAGGCCGTCAGCATCGACCTTGAAGCTCACCTGTACGCGTCCACTGCCCGCGGCCATCGGAGGGATGCCTCGCAGCTCGAACCTCGCAAGGGAACGACAATCGGTGACCAGTTCTCGTTCGCCCTGTACCACGTGGATAGACATGGCCGTCTGGCCATCCTTGTAGGTCGTAAATTCCTGGGCCTTACCGACCGGTATGGTCGAATTGCGCGGTATGATCTTTTCAACCATGCCGCCCATTATTTCCAGACCGAGCGACAAGGGGATCACATCAAGCAGCAGCATGTCATCAGCCGGACGGTTACCCGCAAGGATATCGGCCTGGATCGCTGCACCTATAGCGACAACACTGTCCGGGTCGACATCCGCATAGGCTTCGCAGCGGAAAAAAGTTTCAACACGTTCCCGTACACGTGGTACCCGAGTGGAGCCACCAACCAGCACAACACCGTCGAGGTCATCCTGGGTAATTCCCGCATCACGCAATACCCGGCGACACGGCAGCAGGGACTTATCGATAATCGGGTCAATGATGCTATCCAGTGTTGTTTTGTCGAGTTGCGTGTGCCATTTCTCTCCACCGGGCATGTCGATCTCGACTTCAGCTGATTCCTGGGTGGTCAGGGCTTCCTTCGTTTCCCTTGCCACGAGCATAAGCTGGCGCAGGAAAGTAGCTTCGCTGTCATTGCCGCTCAGCTCACAGGGGCAGCGTTCGAGTATCCATTCGGCGATCAACCTGTCCATGTCGTCACCACCAAGGGCGGAATCACCGGCCGTGGACAACACTTCGAAAACGCCTTCATGCAGGTGCAGAATTGATATATCGAAGGTTCCTCCACCCAGGTCATAGATGGCATATTTTCCTTCCGAACCCTGGTCCAGCCCGTAGGCAACGGCGGCGGCAGTCGGTTCATTCAGCAGACGCATGACGGTGAGACCCGCAAGCCTTGCAGCGTCCTTGGTCGCCTGGCGCTGAGCATCGTCAAAGTAGGCCGGAACGGTAATTACGACTCCGGTCAGTTCACCACCCAGTGACGATTCGGCACGCTTCTTGAGTTCGCTCAGAATCTCTGCGCTGACTTCTATTGCACTACGCGGGCCGTCTGCAGTAAGTATCCGGGGGATTTTTGCCAACTCGTTGTCGAAACGATAAGGCAGCACTTCGTGCAGCGTTTTCAATTCGGAGGTCGTGCGCCCAATCATACGCTTGGCCGATGCAATCGTATTATGCGGATCCTCAACTGCTGCAGCGACTGCCAACCGACCTACCTGTGGCTGTGCATCTGCCCGATAACGCACAACAGAAGGTAAAAGTGATTCGCCTTCTTCATCAACGAGTACGGCAGGTGAGCCGCTACGTACGGTTGCCACCAGGGAGTTCGTTGTACCCAGATCGATGCCGGCCGCCAGCCGATGTTCATGGGGATTGGTTGACTTGCCGGGTTCGCTTATCTGTAGCAGTGCCATGGTGTTTACAGGAGAGTTACCACTTAAAGGTAGGCCTCCTCAGCCTCCTCTATTTCCTGTTGGATACGACGGAAAAATTGCAGCTCGCGGACCAGTCGGTCGGCCTGTTCCAGTTCCGGACCCTCTGACGCATCAAGTGCTTGTTCCAGCTGGGCAGTTTTGTCGGCATAGTCCCGGCTGATTTTATCCGACAGTGTAACCAGCGCATCCAGTCCATCCTGGGATGACAGGGCAGCCTCGAGCTGTTCGCGCAGTTCCATCTGTTCAATCAGGAATGCGTTGTCCATATGTGACTTTTCTTCCTGGCTGACACCGTGTCGCGCGAGAATGTACCGAGCCCTTAACACCGGATCTCTCAGGGTGGTAAACGCTTCATTGATGTGTGCCGCATACTGCGCGGAGACGCGCTTTTCAACCTCGCTGGCCGAGGCGAAATTATCGGGATGGTACTTGCGCTGTAATTCTCTGAAACGCTGACGCAGCCCGCCCTGGTCAAGCGCGTAAGCCTCGTCCAGACCGAAAATATCAAAATAGGTTTTATCGAGTAAGGTATGCATGCGTGTAGATCACCGGGATAAAACGGTTGGCGAAAAACGGATTGCGGAGTTTACACACAGGCCCTTGTCATTGCCATCCTGTATAGAAGGACGGAGGCCCCTGCGCTTAAGCCGCTAAACGGTGAAGCTCTCTCCGCAGCCGCAAGCGTCCTTGACGTTCGGGTTGTTGAATTCGAAGCCTTCATTAAGACCTTCGCGCTTGTAATCGAGCTCTGTTCCATCAAGGTAGATCAGGCTTTTTTTGTCGATCACAATATTGACGCCATGGCTCTCGAATACTTCATCGGTATCTTCAACCTGGTCTACAAACTCGATGACGTAGGCAAGACCGGAACAACCGGAAGTTTTCACTCCCAGGCGAAGACCTGCAGCGCCGCCGCGCTTCTCGATGAAGCCGGTGACATGGTTTGCCGCTTTCTCTGTCAGGCTGACTGCCATACTCGCTACCTCCGCTTAGTGCGCAACCCACTCGACTTTATCGAGGTCAATGCCATCCTTGTACATGTCCCACAAGGGTGACAGGTCGCGAAGCTTGCCTATGTTCGTCCGTACCAGTTCGATGGCACGATCAACATCCTCTTCTGTCGTATAGCGGCCGATACTGAAGCGGATGGAACTGTGCGCCAGTTCGTCGTTGCGACCCAATGCGCGCAATACATAGGAGGGTTCCAGGCTTGCCGAGGTACAGGCCGAACCCGATGAAACGGCCAGGTCCTTGAGCGCCATGATCAGCGACTCACCTTCCACGAAGTTGAAGCTGATATTCAGATTACCCGGTATACGACTTTCCATGTCTCCATTGACGTAGACTTCTTCCATATCCTTGAAACCATCATACAGACGATTGCGCAGGGTCAAGATACGTGCCGTCTCTTCAGGCAGTTCTTCGCGGGCAATCCTGGCTCTGTCTCTTATACACATCTCCGAGCCCACGAGACGGAGAGA
>JARFQC010000193.1 GCA_029287965.1 Arenicellales bacterium | reverse complement strand
CACTGAAGCGGCCCGGCTTGCCGGACTTGTTTCCCATGCCGGGCTCGACGGTGTTGTGTGCTCTGCACATGAAGCGGAGGTGCTGCGCAAGATGCATGGCGAGAACTTCATCCTGGTGACGCCGGGTATCCGCCTGCAGGGTGATGCGGCGGGCGACCAGACGCGCATAATGACACCGTCATCGGCATTGCAGGCGGGCAGTAGCTGCCTGGTGATAGGTCGTTCAATTACCCGGGCTGCCGACCCGATGGCTGTGATCGCCCGGATCGACCGGGAAATTGCCGGCGGAGCGGCAGGGTGAGGGTCGACAGTCAGGTAAAATCATAGGATAATTAATCAGTTACAGGCGTACGGTTATCGGGCGCCTTTTTTCTTTGGCGTCAGTTAAAACAGGCGGAGCAGTCAATGAACATTACAGTAATTGGTACGGGTTATGTCGGTCTGGTATCAGGCACATGTCTCGCTGAGGTAGGCAACCATGTCATGTGCGTCGATCTCGATGAAGAAAAAATCCGCCGGTTGAACGAAGGGCATATTCCTATCTATGAGCCGGGACTCGAACCCCTGGTGCAGAAAAACGGCCTGGCTGGCCGACTGAAATTCACCACTGACATCAAGGAAGGCGTCGATTTTGGTGACATCCTGTTCATCGCCGTGGGTACGCCACCTGACGAAGACGGCTCTGCCGACCTCAAGCATGTTCTCGGTGTCGCGGCGGATATCGGTCGACACATGCAGGACTACCGTGTTGTCGTGACCAAGTCGACGGTACCGGTCGGAACTGCCGACAAGGTCCGTGCTGCACTTGTTGAACAGCTGGATGAACGTGGCAGCGACGTGCCGTTCAGCGTGGTCTCCAATCCCGAGTTTCTCAAGGAAGGTGCAGCGGTAGAGGACTTCCTCAAGCCCGACCGGATCGTCGTCGGTGCCGAGGACCAGCGCGCCATCGACATGATGCGCGAGCTGTATGCGCCGTTTAATCGCAACCACGAACGCACCATCATCATGGACATACGTTCGGCAGAAATGACCAAGTATGCCGCCAACGCGATGCTGGCGACGAAAATTTCCTTCATGAACGAGATGGCCAACCTGGCCGAAAAGCTTGGCGCTGATATTGAAAACGTACGTCACGGCATCGGTGCAGACCCGCGCATCGGTTATCACTTTATCTATCCCGGCTGCGGTTATGGCGGCTCCTGTTTTCCGAAAGAAGTTCAGGCCCTGTACCGTACTGCGCAGGAGGTTGGATACGACGCTCGACTGCTGGGCGCAGTGGAGGATGTCAATGATCGTCAAAAATCCGTCCTGGTGGACAAGATTGTTGCCCGTTTCGGCAACGACCTGGGCGGCCGCAAGTTTGCAATCTGGGGGTTGGCATTCAAGCCTGAAACCGATGACATGCGTGAAGCCCCGAGCCGCAAGATCATGGAGGCACTCTGGGAACGTGGTGCCAGCGTAGCCGCCTACGACCCGGTTGCAACCGAAGAGGCGCTGCGTATTTATGGCGAACGCGATGACCTGGAACTGGTTGATGACCCCTACAAGGCACTGGATGACGCGGACGCCCTGGTCGTGGTGACTGAATGGAAAGAATTCCGCAGCCCGGAGATCAGTGACATGCAGAAGCGGATGAAGACCCCGGTAATATTTGACGGGCGAAATATCTATCAGCCGACACAGTTCGCCAGCCATGAATTTGAATACAGCGGGATCGGCCGCTGAGTCACTGTTGAGCGATTACCTCGAAAGGCTGGCCGATGTACGGGTACTGGTTGCCGGTGATGCCATGCTTGACCGTTACTGGTTCGGTGACGTACAGCGCATTTCACCGGAAGCACCGGTACCGGTTGTAGCGGTCAGCGAAAATGACGAGCGGGCCGGTGGCGCCGCCAACGTTGCCTGCAACATTGCCGCTCTCGGGGCCGGGTGCAACCTGATTGCCATTGTCGGTGAAGATGACGCGGCAGACAGGCTGGAGGCGCTGCTCAACGAGCGCAATGTTGAAACGGATTTCATACGCGACGCCGACCATGTCACGACCGTCAAGCTGCGCGTCATCTCCCGCAATCAGCAGCTGCTGAGAGCCGACTTCGAACAGGAGCCTGACCACGGCTACCTGGCGCGCAAGCTGGAATGTTTCGGCAAACGCCTGCAGCAGGCCGACGTGCTCTTGTTGTCCGATTACGGCAAGGGCGCTCTGAAAGACATCGGCGACATGATCCGGGCCGCACGCGAGAAGGGTATTCCCGTACTGGTCGACCCCAAGGGGCGTGACTTCACACCCTATCGGGGTGCCAGCCTGATCACGCCCAACCGGCATGAATTCGAAGACGTGGTTGGCCATTGCACGGACCTGGATGATATCGCAGCCAAGGCAGCAGCTTTGATACGGGACATCGAAGTCGACTACCTGCTGATTACACTGAGCGAAAAAGGCATGGCATTGTGTGACAGCAGCGGGCTGGTCTATCACCAGCCGGCACGTGCCAGGGAAGTGTTCGATGTCAGCGGCGCCGGTGATACCGTTATCGGCACCATGGCAGCCATGCTGGGTGCCGGTGCGGATTACCGCACTGCCGTTCATGTCGCCAACGCGGCCGCCAGCATCGTGGTCGGCAAGCTTGGCACTGCTACCGTAACAGCGGCGGAGATTCAGCAAGAGATTAACAGCGAGGGCAGCGTATGATCATCGTCACCGGTGGTGCAGGGTTTATCGGTTCCAACATCGTCAAGGGCCTCAACGACAGCGGACGAGAGGATATCCTGGTCGTCGACAATCTCGAGAGCGGCCAGAAGTTTCTCAACCTGGTCGACTGCCAGATCGCCGACTACGCAGACAAGCGCAGTTTCATCGAGGGTATTCGTAACGGTGAATTCGGCAACGAGGTAGAGGCGATCTTTCACCTCGGCGCCTGTTCCGATACCATGAATTACGACGGCCTGTACATGATGTCGAACAACTACGAGTACTCCAAGAGCCTGCTGCACTTCTGCCAGCAGCATGCCGCGTCCTACATATATGCCTCGTCTGCCTCCGTCTACGGTGCCGGTCCCGTGTTCCGCGAGATGCCCGAGTATGAGTCGCCGCTCAATGTCTATGCCTACTCAAAGTACCTGTTCGATCACTACGTGCGCCGCATGTATGACCAGCGTACTGCACAGATCGTCGGCCTGCGCTATTTCAATGTGTACGGGGATCGCGAGCAGCACAAGGGACGCATGGCTTCGGTGGCCTATCATTTTACCCATCAGTATCGCGAATCAGGCCACGTCAACCTGTTCGAAGGCATAGATGGATACGAGAATGGCGGCCAGCTGAGAGACTTTGTGTCGGTAGAAGATGTTGTGTCACTGAATCTTTACCTGCTGGAAAATCCTTCCTGCAGTGGCATCTTCAATGTGGGTACCGGGCATTGCCAGTCATTCAATGACGTTGCCGTTGCAACCGTCAACCGCTGTCGTGAAGAAGAGGGCGAAACTTCTCTTAGCCTCGCAGAGATGCAGTCCCAGGGGCTGCTCCGCTACATCGATTTCCCCGAGACGCTGAAAGGAAAGTACCAGAGCTATACCGAGGCGGATATCTCGGCATTGCGTGAAGCGGGCTACGACAGACCGTTCCTGACTGTCGAGCAGGGCGTCAGCCGCTACGTGGGCCGCCTGCTTGAAAAGCTGGACGGGTGATTGTTGTGCCCAGTCAAATAATGAAGTAATGCGTGTTGTTAATAACAACCTGAAAAACAGTAGATAAGAACATGGCAAAGACATACCTGGTAACCGGTGGTGCAGGCTTTATCGGCTCCGCTGTGGTACGCATGATCATTGAATCGACAGACCATGTCGTGGTCAACATAGACAAGCTGACCTATGCCGGTAATCTCGATTCCCTGCAGAGCGTCAAGGGCCATCCCCGCTATCACTTCCTGATGGAGGACATATGCGACAGGGAGGCGATGGATTACGCCTTCGACAAGTATCGTCCCGATGGCATCATGCACCTGGCCGCTGAATCCCACGTCGATCGCTCCATCGATGGGCCGGGTGACTTTATACAGACCAACATCGTGGGCACCTACACGCTGCTCGAGGCAGCACGCAAATACTGGAGCACGCTCGATGATTCGGCCAGGGACGCCTTCCGTTTCCATCACGTCTCGACCGATGAGGTCTATGGCAGCCTGGGTGAAGACGGGATGTTCCTGGAAACGACGCCTTACGATCCGAGTTCGCCGTACTCGGCCAGCAAGGCATCTTCCGATCACCTGGTGAGGGCCTGGCACCGGACATACGGATTGCCCGTCGTGCTGACCAACTGTTCCAACAACTACGGTCCTTACCAGTACCCGGAAAAACTGATTCCGCTGATGATCCAGAAAGCACGCAGTGGTGAAGCCTTGCCCGTATACGGTACCGGCGAGAACATCCGTGACTGGCTTTACGTCGATGACCATGCACGTGCGCTATTGCTCGTGATCGGCCAGGGCGTACCGGGCGAGACTTACAACATAGGTGGCCACAACGAGGTGACCAACCTCGACGTCGTGAATACCCTGTGCGAGATACTCGACGAAAGAGAGCCGGCGGCAGACGGTAAACCGCACGCCGAGCGCATCAACTTCGTCGCAGACCGGCCGGGGCATGACATGCGCTATGCCATCGATGCCGGCAAGATAGAGCGCGAACTGGGCTGGACGCCAGAAGAGACCTTTGAAACCGGCATGGCCCGAACCATCGACTGGTACTTCGATAACCAGCAATGGGTGGATCGTGTTCTGGATGGGTCTTATGTCGGTGAACGACTCGGCCTCGGCGACTAGCGGGAGATAAAGAATGAAAGGCATCATACTCGCCGGCGGTTCGGGAACACGGCTTTATCCTGTTACCACGGTCATGTCCAAGCAGCTGCTGCCCGTGTACGACAAGCCCATGGTCTATTACCCGTTGTCGACACTGATGCTGGCGGGTATTCGCGACATCCTGATCATCTCGACACCGCACGACACGCCACGCTTCGAGGAACTGCTTGGTGACGGCAGCAGCTGGGGAATCAACCTGTCCTACGCGGTGCAGGATCATCCGGGCGGACTGGCCCAGGCCTTTCTCATTGGCAAGGAATTCATTGGTGAATCATCGGTCGCACTGGTGCTGGGCGACAACATATTCTATGGCCACGACATGTCCCAGATGCTCGTAGATGCCGCCAACCATGAGCAGGGAGCGACCGTCTTCGCCTATCCGGTGCATGATCCCGAACGCTACGGGGTGGTGGAGTTCGAC
>JARFQC010000187.1 GCA_029287965.1 Arenicellales bacterium | reverse complement strand
TATAGATTTCAATAAAAAAGGCCTTCAATAATAGTGCTAACTATCGTTGAAGGCCTTGCTATGTATGGCGCGCCCGAGACGATTCGAACGTCTGACCGCCTGGTTCGTAGCCAGGTACTCTATCCAGCTGAGCTACGGGCGCATAGGGTTGCGTATTATCTGCATTGTGGGGTGGTTTGGCAACACATTTCAGATACATTTGAGACCAAAATGTTTTCCACAAAAGCTGTGGATAAGTCTGTGTAAAAAGAACGGAAATTTTACCGTCACCAAGCTTTTTTACTGTTTTACATTAAATTGCACAAAAAATAGGCAGTCGATATTGCTACAAACTATCAATATGTTACGTTAATTTTGTGATGTAATTCTTAAAACATCCTCTGCATGTCATACAACTGTAACGATTTTCTAGATATTGTGGACAAGGCCGATATTTAGCTGTCCTCAACCTGAGTAGTCTGCTAAATGGCTGTTGTATATCTGTCAACCAAAATTACAACTAGCGGTTTCACGGATTACCTGTTCAGTCAGGACTGATTCAGCCCCGTGCTTTCATTTTCAGAACAGGATTTTGGCGACGACCCCGGCGAGTGGCGCAGAATCATAAGACAACCTGCGTAGACGGTCTCCGTTGCTGTTTTCAATGCTCAGGTCACCCGAGGTTTCAAACCCTGCCAGTGCGGTGACAGATATAGCCGGGTTCCAGTTCCAGGCGGCGGTAAGTACTACCGGCACTGCCTTGTCTTCACCGATGTTGTCGCCAGCGTCAGCAAGCCTGAACCTGAATTTCTCGTATCGCGCGGCCAGGCCGAATTCCCATTTTCCTTCGGGTTTCCATTTCAGTGTTAGACCCGGTCCACGCGTTGCTGCAAGCCCCCTGCCCGTTTCGAGACTAACTGTGTCCGTAATTGCCCAGTCGATCAGCAATATCGGGAAGACGTCCTCTTCACCGCCAATGCCGCTGAATACACCCAGACCGGGGCCGACCTTGAGGTCTTCGTTGAACCGGTAGCTGGCGCCTGCTAGCAAACCAATTTCGCGGCCGTCATCGAGGCTGGCATCGCGTTCCGCTGAATATCTGAGTATAGGCAGACCGAACAGGTTCCAGTTGTCTGATGCCTGGTATCGCATGGTAAAGCTGAGCTCCAAGGTGCGGATGTCGTCCCAGGGGGAGTCCGCACTTGCACCGCCAAATTCATAGCGATCCTCGCCATAACCCAGGGAGAATCCGATCAGCCAGTCGTCACCTACTTTTCGGGCAGTCCCGAGTTCAATTACTGCGCGATCGACTGAGAACTCACTGCCGTTATCAAGATCAGTACTGCCCTGCCAGACATAGCCGATGTCGAATGACTTCAGCCAGCCGTTCATATCGGGCGGACCACCTGCGTAAGCATTCGTCGCAACAAGCGTCGTGGCCAGCAACAGGGTTCGAGGTATAACCTGGTTTATCTTCATCATCGTCATTCTTTCTGGTTAAGGTTTGAAATAGCTATTTGAGCTGACCCGGGCCAACTCATTTTGTAATTTTTCAGGGTTTGTAACCCCATACGGCATGCACAGGGTCAGAATGCTGCAGTGAGCCATGGTAGCTGTCTGACGCAGGACGTGGCCATCCGCGAGAGGAAAAGGTGTGCAACCGGTTGAATCCTGTATTCGCCATCCACTGGGTCACCAGGCCTACCCTTTCAAATTCATGTAATTCTGTCCAGATCTGGATCGCCTTGGTTGGAAACCAGCGGTTGCTGAAGGTGACGATAAAGATGCCATCCTGTTTCAGAACGCGCCGTATTTCAGCGAGGATTCCAATTGGGTTCGTCAGGTATTCGATCGATGCCGTGCAAACTACGGCATCAACGGACTCATCTGTCAGCATAACAACCGGTTCTTGGTTAAGGTTGTGCATGAAGCTGACGTTGGCGGCCTTGTTGGCACTCAATTCCTGCTGATTCATGCCCAGCACATACAGGGTGTTGATATCGATATCCTGCAGGTGAGAGTCATGACTGGCCATAATGTCGAGCACTTCCCCGCCTGCCGGTATCAGTCGCCGGTAAAGCTTGTTGATAGTGTCCAGCGCGACGGCGTCAAGATGCTGCACCCATCTTGGCATGTGATAGAACACAGCGTCATTGTCGTTATCAATACGAGAAAGGCCTTCGGTATCGTCACCATAATCAGTGTTTGCAGGACCTTTAAGGCATGCTTTCAGGCCGGTGGTCAATCCGGTTTGTTCAAGGCAACGGGTTGGGCTTGTCCGGCTATCCGCTGTGGCGGTGAATAGTTGCTCGATCGTCAGCCCCAGCTCGATATCGAAATGTGCCATGGGATGATTCAGGTCGATTGTCATCTGGTCCTGGTTAAGTCGCGTAATGCGACCTGCGAGGGGCGCTTTTCCATGAAAGTCAGGAAGGTCCTGAAAACAATCACGCGGATAGAAGCGACCCACTTTAGGTTCTACCTGTTTTTTTTCATACAACGAGCGGTCGAACCTGTTGGGCGATGCCAGGTGACACAGGTTGTGCTGCCAGCTGTCGAACAGTTCACCGGCTGCACAGGAGGTCACGATGCGTTTGCCGGCCGGTTTTCCCAGTATGGTCTCGCCCAGGTTCCCGGGAAGCGATCCGATCTCGCTGGCCACATCGAACAATTCGAAGTGCATACGGTCTTCATGCACGGCCCTCTTGTCATCCCAGTGCAGTGCGAGCGTTACGCTGGCCTGGCTGTTTCGACGCAGTAAATTTTTATTAGTCTGCCCCACTTCACCATGACGGGAAACGCTATCGTCACCGTATTGGTCATCCAGTGACATGGGCTAGATACTCGCCCTGAGTGCCAATGTGCCGGGATAGGGATCGAAATAGTGCTGGTTACGCAGGTAACTATCCGGGTGTTTCCGCAGGTGGTGTTTGAGAATTGCTATAGGCGTTGCCAGTGGAACCTGCATCTCGCGATACGACTGCATGAGGTCCAGTAATTCGCGCTTGTCTTCAGAATCTATCTTTTGTTTGAAATAGCCCATGACATGCTGCAGAACGTTGTAATGGCGCTTGCGCGTAGCAAGGCCCTTCATTACCTGCATGAACGTGGCGATGTACTGCTCCCGACGCTGAGCCAGGTCTTTGCGCGTTACGCCGGCTACGATTCTCCCAAGCTGGCTGTAACATGCCGAACCGCGCGCCATCAGTATGAGCTTGTGCCGTTCATGAAAGGCAATGAATCCGCGGATGTCTTCCGGATCCACTTCTTTCCAGCGCTGAAAGGAATACACTCTTTCAAGAAAGTTTTCCCTTAGCATCGGGTCGTTTAACCTGCCTTCTTCCTCAATCGGAACCAGCGGCGCAAGACGGGTAAATTGCTGAACGAATAAGCCGACTCCTGAACGGTCCTGCTTGACACCTTCAGCATTCGCCATGGGTACACGTTCCATGCCGCAGGTTGGTGATTTGCTTTTAAATATAAATCCACTGATTTCGCTACCGAGCGTCAACGCCCGGCGAGAAGCAACCTTCATCATCGCTTCTGTGTAGTCAATACTGCCATCGCTGCGCATCAGCCGGGTTTCGCCATTAATGCGCCGAAGCTGGATTACCGGCCTGGGCACACCCATGCCTGCTTCAACTTCCGGGCAAACGGGAACCAGGTTGAAGACTTCGCCCAGCTTGCCGGTGACGTAGCGATCATGTTTGTGACCACCATCGAAGCGGACTTCCCTGCCGAGCAGGCAGGCACTGACGCCGACACGAGGCACGGTTGATGATTGTTCTGTTTTCATCATGTGTTCGGTATTCTTACCTTTACTCATTCTAATGGTCTCCCGGGAAGTCATAATGCCTTGCGGATAGCGGAAAGCAATTCTTCTGAATCTGGCTCAACGCCGCTGCGGTAACTCCTGATCAGGTTTCCGTCACGGCCTATCAGGTACTTGTGAAAGTTCCATTGCGGAAACTGTCCACCCGCCGCTTCGGCAAGTGCCTTGTAAAACGGATCGGCTTTATCTGAAGATGCATGAAGCTTTTCAAACATCGGAAACTCGACACCATAATTAACCTTGCAGAAGTCGAGTATCTTTTCGCTGCTGCCCGGTTCCTGGGCGCCGAAATCATTAGAGGGAAATCCCGCTACGACCAGCCCGTCATCGCGATAATCCTGGTAAAGCTTCTCCAGTGTTTCGTACTGCGGTGTGTACATGCAGCGGCTGGCCGTGTTGACGACCAGTACGACCTTGCCTTTGAAGGCCTGACACAAGTGAACAGGATCGCCCCCGTGCAGTGGACGTTTTTCAAAATCCAGTAATGGTGAACAAGGGCTGGTTGTCACTGCTGATCCCGTTTCTGAATGTGTTATTGAGCCACTTACTGCAGCACTTGCAGCAGGAATACTGTCTGCATGGCTAATGGTGTAAGTCAGGAATAGTTGCATTACTGCGATGAAAGCCGCGTGAATTGTATTGCGCAACAACGTGAATACCCGCGGTCTTGATGCACCTGGCGATTTGTTTGAATGATGTAGTCTCATATGAAAATGGTATTGATACAAAAAGTTGTACAAGTACGAGAATATTATACATATTACTTGTACAAATCAAGAATAGTTGTACAATCACCGTAATACCGATATTTAAGCACCCCTCCGGTCATGGGCGTAAATACATGAATGCAACCAGAAAGAAATATGTAAACGAAAGTGAAATGGCAAACAGCCAATCGCTGGACAGGTTTCCCATTCGTGTTTTGTCTGAACAAACAGGTGTCGGTGCATCGACCTTGCGGGCATGGGAGCGCCGATATGGCCTGCTTAAACCTGAACGAACTCCGAAAGGTCATCGACTTTACTGTGCACATGACGTCGCACTGATCGAGCGGATACTTACACTCCTCGAAGAAGGTCATGCATTGCCGCACATCGCTAAACTGATAAAGGATGAGGATGAGGTTGATGATGATCAGGTATCCAGTAAAGGGAATGAGCAAACAGATCACTGGGCAGCTCTGATTGAAAAGACACTGGCTGCGGTTCGCGATTACAGTAGTGAACGAATTGAAAGTATCTATAACGATGCTTCATCGCTCTACCCCGTCGACCTGGTCACAGCGCGTCTTGTAGAACCTGTCCTCAAGATACTGGGCAGTACCTGGCAGGAACGTGACTCGGGTATCGCCGAAGAACATTTTTATACCAATTGGTTGAATCATCGACTTGGTGCCCGATTTCATCACGCCGCTGGACAGGCAACAGGGAATCGTCTCATTTGTGCCTGCCTGCCCGGTTCGTTTCACGAGACAGGCCTGAAGCTATTTTCAATCTCAGCCCTTGCCCGTGGATACCGGGTGCTTTACTTCGGTTCAAACCTTCCTCTTGAACAGATTCCACTTATCGTGGAACGTTCATCTGCACGCGGGGTGGTACTGTCGACTAACCAGTCATTATCCGATTCAACACACGAGGAACTGGCTGAACTGCTGGATGAGCTGGATATTCCCGTCTTTCTTGGCGGACGCACAGATGACACGGACAAGGAACGTATCGATAAGGCAGGAGGTATACTTCTGGGGGAGAACATCTCCGTCGCCCTGAAGGTCATCGACACCCATCTACCCGCCTATGCACGCGGCCGGTAAACTAGTGGTTACGGATAAGTCCCCCGCCAGCGTTGTCTGGTTCCGCCGCGATATGCGATTGCTCGACAACCAGGCCCTGTGTGCAGCAATGGCCACAGGATACAGGGTCCATGCCATATACATAGTGGATGAATTGACAGCCGCTCCGTGGCTGCCGGGTGGCGCATCGCGATGGTATCTGCATCACAGCCTGGTTTCGCTGCAGGCTTCGCTCGCCAGGATAGGTATCCGGTTGTACTTATTCAAAGGCGATCCCGTAGAGATCCTGCCAAGGTTCACCAGGGAGGTGTCGGGCGTACATGTAGTCTGGAACTACCTCGCCGAGCCATCCCAGTTACAAGTAGACAGAAAGCTTGAGGCCGGGCTGAAAAAATCAGGGTGTGAGGTTGAAGTTTTTCACGATGACACCCTGTTGCCACCAATGGCTGTCCAGAAGCAGGATGGCAGCCATTACAAGGTCTTCACCCCTTTCTGGAAGCGAAGCCGGGAATTACTCCTGAATACGGACAGTAAATTATCACTCCGGGACATTCCACGAGCACAGGTGAAGCCGGTCGCTTTTGATCCGGCCGATGTCAGCGCGCTTGAATTACTCGATGATCATAGCTGGCACGACAAACTGCATGACTACTGGCAGCCGGGAGAAGCAGCAGCCAATGCCCGGATGGAATATTTCCTGTCCGACATTGTCGCTGATTATTCCGTAATGCGGGATGTCCCTGCTGAAGATGGAACCAGCAGACTATCTGCCGCCCTGCACTTCGGTGAATTGTCTGTCACGCGTGCGTTTGCCCGCAGCCAGGAGATATTGCAGACAGACAGCAAAAAGGCCTGCAAAGACAGCTTGCTACGATTTCAGTCTGAGCTGGGGTGGCGTGAATTTGCCCGTTACACGCTGATGCAGCATCCGCGGTCAACGGATACGTCGCTGGACAGTCGTTTCGAAACAGATTGGGTCTGGCAGCAGGGAACGGATTTACTCTCTAAATGGCAACACGGAGAGACAGGTATACCCCTGGTTGACGCCGGAATGCGCCAGTTGTGGCAAACGGGCTGGATGCACAATCGAGTCAGAATGATATGCGCATCCTTCCTGACCAAGAATCTTGGCATTCACTGGATTCATGGCGCACGCTGGTTCTGGGATACGCTGGTAGACGCCGACCTGGCTAGTAATACACTCGGTTGGCAATGGGTTGCAGGCTGCGGTACTGATGCCGCTCCCTACTACAGGGTTTTCAACCCGCTGCTGCAGGCTGGTAAATTCGACCCGAACAGCACATATGTCAAACGCTGGCTTGGCGACGAAGTTAACGAGAAGCCCATCGTTGATGTGAAAAAAAGCCGTGTCGATGCATTGGCACGCTACCAGGCAATGCGTGACGCGACGTAGGCCGTTCAGACTACTGAAGGCAGTTTGAATCAGGCAGAAGCGATCGCCATGCCACGGCTATCGGGCTTAACCAGCAGCATTTGCACTGTACCGATATCACGCTCAGTAAAGCCGCCTTCACAGTAGCACAGGTAATATTCCCACATGCGAATGAAGCTGTCCGGGTAGCCAAGCTGCTTGATCTTCTCGAGTGATCCCATGAATCGTTCACGCCAGTCTGACAAGGTTCGCGCATAATGCGGACCGATGTCTTCGAGATAGCTCATTTTCATTTCTGTCTTTTGTGTCACGACGTTCATCATCTCGGTGATAGACGGGAGGAATCCACCAGGAAAGATGAATTTTTTAATGAAATCGACTTCACGCAAGGCGCTCTGATAACGCTGGTCTGCGATTGTGATGGCCTGCAGCAACATCATGCCGTTTGATTTGAGCAATTCATTGCACTTGGCAAAATACCTGGACATGTACTGGTGACCAATGGCTTCAATCATTTCGATCGACACGAGTTTGTCATACTGGCCGTCGAGATCACGATAGTCCTTGAGCAGCAGCGTAATGCGATCTTCAAGCCCTGCTTCTCGCACACGCTGTGTTGCTAGGTCGTACTGTTCACGTGAGATAGTTGTAGTGGTCACACGACAGCCATAGTTTTTCGCCGCATGCATCGCGAAACCGCCCCAGCCCGTACCTATTTCAAGCAGGTGATCAGTAGCGTCGAGTTCAAGTTTCCGACAGATGCGATCCATTTTTGCCACGGATGCCTCCTCGAGTGAAGACTCCGCCGAGGCATACCACGCGCTGGAGTACATCATTGTCGGATCCAGGAAGGTCTCGAACAGATCGTTGCCAAGGTCGTAGTGGGCTTGAATGTTTTTCCGGCTGCCTTTCTTCGTATTGCGACTCATCCAGTGAAACATTTTATTCAACGGCGCTTTCAGACGCGTAAAGCGTTCATCGAGGTTGTCCAGGGCCTCGCGGTTACGCAG
>JARFQC010000157.1 GCA_029287965.1 Arenicellales bacterium | reverse complement strand
CCACACCACATGAAGCAGATCGTCGGCAGCGTCAGATGTTTATAAGAGACAGGGACAGTATCACGACAAGATATTTTGCATGTTTCATGATGATCACCCTTTGAATTTTTATTTATTATTGAATCGGCTAATAGTTTATGAGCAGTGCAGAGAAACGTATGTGAGATATTCACGTGCCTGGATAGAGGAGTTACCAGCTGCCGGGTTTCAATCCCGTTGGCTTGCTGGTGTATAGTGGCCTGATAGGGTATATTTACGTAGTAACAGTGTATATACAAATAGTTTTCACCGGTCAACGCAACGAAATCATGAATCCGATGCAACTTGCCATGAGCGCCTATGGTCGCTAATACCAGAGACAGGTATCTCGTCACCCCATCGGCGACAGTCGAGTCCCTTGCGGAAGATCTGCCTGCTCACTTACTGTTAATTGAAGAGCCGCGCTACCGAGTCAAATCGACCTTCCTCGACACCTTCGACTGGCGCCTGTATGCCAGGGGCTGGCAGCTGCAGTGGATCAGCCAGAAAGGGCACAACAAACTGGTATTGTCATCCCTGAATGGGGAAGACATCTGTGCCTGTGACCTGGGTAAGGATCTGCCGGGGCTTATCGCCGAACTGCATGATGAAGACCTGCGCAGTCGGTTACAGGACGCCATGGAAATGCGCGCGCTGATCCCGCGTGCACGACTCGAGAAAAGCATTCGCGCATTCCGGGTACTGAATAATGATCAGAAAACCGTCGTTCGGCTGTATCTTGAACAGGCTGTCGTCAGGCCGGCCAGCGGCAGTGACAAAACGCCATTACCGGTGGTCATTCGTCTGCGGCCCATCAAGGGATATGACAGCAAGCTCGATGCGACAGAAAAGGTCATCCGTGAAAACGTCGATATCGTCGTTCCGGAAACCGATTACTACACAACTGTCCTGACGGCTGCCGGTGAGTCGCCCGGTGACTACTCGAGTAAACTCAATATCAGGCTGACAGCCGAGATGCAGGCCGACGCGGCAACCCGGGTGCTGCTGCGTTCGCTGCTTGCGACCATGCGCGAGAACCTGCAGGGTACCAAAGAGGATATCGACAGCGAGTTTCTGCACGATTTCCGGGTCGCCATCCGGCGCACCCGCTCGGCGCTGAGCCAGATCAAGAACGTGTTCGAGCCGCAGGACGTGGATAAGTACAAGCAGGCCTTCGCATGGCTCGGCGGTATCACCGGCGCGACCCGCGACCTGGACGTGTTCCTGCTCAGCTACGAGGATTACCGTGACAGCCTGCCTGCCAGGCTGCAACCGGACCTGGATGCCTTTCAGCAGTTCCTGGTCTCGCATCAGGCCATTGAACAGCAGGCGCTGAGGCGCCGCCTGTCCAACCGCAAGTTCTACAAGCTGCTGGAGGACTGGGAAGCGTTTCTTGATCAAGATGTGACGGCTGAAGCCGTGAATGCCGGCCGTCCAGTCACCGCGGTCGCGCGTGAGCGGATCTGGCGCATGTATCGCAAGGTGCGCAAGGAGGGCAGGGCCATCACCAGCACCTCGCCGGATGAAGATCTGCACGAACTGCGCAAGAGCTGCAAAAAACTGCGCTACCTGATCGAGTTTTTCTCCAGCCTGTTTCCGGCGAAGGACATCAAGCCGTTGATCAAGGCACTCAAGCAGTTGCTCGACAACCTCGGTGAGTTCAATGACATCTCCGTACAGGTGGATCATATAGAAGACTATGCCCGCCAGATGAGCGAGGAAGGCGCAGCACCTTCACGTGCCCTGATTGCCATGGGTGTACTGGTCGGTGACCTGCTGCACCGTCACGAGGTCGTCCGCCAGGAGTTCAAAAGCCAGTTTGCTGCCTTTGATACGAAGAAGAACGACGCCAATTATCGCCGCCTGTTCAAGGAAGAACCGGCATGATTATTATCGGTGTATACAACATCAAGGGCGGAGTAGGTAAAACAGCCTCGGCCGTCAACCTGGGCTACCTGAGTGCGAAAGCGGGCAAGCGCACCGTGGTCTGGGATCTCGATCCGCAGGCCGCTGCGAGCTACTACTTCCGCATCAAGCCGAAGGTAAAGGGCAGCAAGAAACTGCTGAAAGGCCGGCGTGATCTGGACTCCGTCATCAAGGGCACGGACTACGAAAACCTGGACCTGCTGCCAGCCGATTTTTCCTACCGCAACATGGATCTGAAGATAGGCGAGGCCAAGAACCCGACCAGGATGCTGCTCAAGCTGCTGAGTCCGTTGTCGGAAAACTACGATGTCCTGTTCCTCGACTGTCCGCCGAGTATTTCACTGGTATCCGAGAATATATTCCGCGCTGCCGATGCACTGATCATCCCGACCATACCGACCACGCTGTCGATGCGCACACTGGAACAGCTGCTTGATTTCATCGATGGCCACGCGCTGCTCGATACGCCGGTCTGGCCGTTTTTTACCCTCGCGGACCGGCGCAAGAACATGCACCGTGAAATCATGTCGATGGACATGGACAAGCGCGCAACACCGCTGACGAGCGTGATCCCCTACGCCAGTGACGTGGAAAAAATGGGCAACTACCGGATGCCGATTGGCGAATACGCGCCACGATCTCCGGCCTACCGGGCCTACGAAGCACTCTGGAGTGAGTTGCAAAATCGCTTGTCGACGCCCTGAGCGACGGGGCAACCACGTCATCTTAGAACTGACGTCATGATCCAGCAGGGCTGAGGTAGCCGCACGGGCAAACATCGATGCACTTGCCACAGCCTTCGCATAAAGACTCATTAAAGGTGAAATAAGCGCCCGGGCGACCGTTCTCGTTGCGCACATAGGCACCCGGATTGCAGAACATCCAGCACTGCTCGCAGCCAAAGCAACAACCACACGACAGGCAGCGAGTGACTTCCTGTAAAAACTGTTCTTCGCTGATGCTCTGGTGGACTTCATCATCCGGTTTGCTTAGCCATTCATCCGATGGCCTGACTGATTCCTTCACCGGCGGGCGGGAGTCGTAGTAATCAAGATGCATGGTCTCCCGGCTAACCGGGCTTGATGGATCCAATCCTGCAGAATCCTTACAGTGCTCGGCCAACGCTGCCTGTGCGGCGATGCGCCCATGACCGATTGCCCGGCTTACCGTGCCCAGCCCAAGGGTGTCTCCACCGGTCCACGTGTCGACTGCCATCTGGCCACAGGCGTCGACCTTCACCTGGCCAGGCGTCGGCTTGAGCGCCTCAAGATTGCCCCATTCGGGGTATTGCGAGACGGCGGCTATGATTGTCGAGGCGGGCAGGTCGTAAACATCGCCCTCAACCGGCACAGGACGACGGCGTCCGGATGCATCCGGCTCGCCAGGCACCATTCTCTGCACATGCACGGCCGTAATTCGATCCCCGTCGCGCAGGATGGCTGCCGGGGCGGCGAGGAAATGGATGTCTATACCTTCGGCCAGCGCTTCTTCGACTTCTTCGTCCACCGCGGGCATCTCCTCACGGGTGCGCCGGTATAGGAGGGTGACTTTTGTACCCAGCCGCCGGGCTGCGCGTGCGGAATCAATTGCCGTGTTGCCACCGCCGACCACGATGACATCGTGTCCCGGGTCGAGATGATGGCGTTGATTGATGCGATACATGAATTGTGTGCCGGCCAGTACACCCGGGCCATTCTCACCCGGTATCTCCAGCTGCCGGGGGTGGTCTGCGCCGATGCCCACGAACAGGGCAGAATGCCGTTGCTTCAGTTCTGTTACCTCGATGTCACGTCCCACCCGGATTCCTGTCAGGATAGTTACCCCGAGATCGGTGATACGCCGGACCTCTCCATCGAGTATTTCGCGCGGCAGGCGGTACCTTGGTATGCCGTAGCGCAGCATGCCGCCGGTATT
>JARFQC010000011.1 GCA_029287965.1 Arenicellales bacterium | reverse complement strand
GCTCGGGCCAGGTCTGCATGTTCCTTGGTCAGCACGGATACGACAATGTCATCAACCTGCGCGGCGGCATGATTGGCTGGGTGCGCAGTGGCTACGAACCGGTTCTGCCTGAGCCAACTGCCTTCTCGAATTAATCATCGCGGCGGTCCGGTCGAGAACTAGCTCTGCTCATAATTACACCTTCACCATCACGACTACCTGATCATCCTCTTCATCGATCGATAGCACTTCGTGTCCATTGATGCGACACCATGCAGGGATGTCATGGATCACACCCGGATCGGTGCAAAAGACCTTTAAAATATCTCCCGTTTGCATCTGCTCAATCCTGTCCTGGGTCCGAATAACCGGTATCGGGCAGAGCAGGCCGCGTGCATCAAGCTCCTGTTCAGACATACCAGTCCTGGGGAACTTCATTTGAAGGCAGCGGTTGCACATCGAGCGTGCTGCTGGTGCCGTCTTTCTGCAGTACCTCCACGGTAACGCTGTCCGCGTCACGACCGCTGCTGAATCGTGCTACCAGGCGTGCGGCAAGTTCCAGGTCAGTCTCGCTGGGTTCACCGTCAATTAGTGCTATCGGGCCTGTGTGGCTGGTGGTGCCCAGGCTCAGAAACCGTTTACGATATCCTTTCAGGAAGTTGGTTTCGCCTTCCTCGCGGGCAATGATGATTTTGAAGTTATCCCTTGGGCGCAGGTGCCTACCCACTTTCAGCATGACGATGTCATCGATTTCGTATGTCTTTTCGCCGCGTGCCTGCCACAGGTCGGCCAGCTTGGATGAGTAGCTGGCATCGGTCAGAAAGCAGCATCCGCCGGCGGGCTGGGCGTAGTCTTCGATGCCGTAGCTTGCAGCCAGGGCCATTTGCGGCTTGCGGTTGCGGCCGGAGAAATCCAGCAGTTCGTCACGGTTGACCCAGCCCTCCCGTTCAGGCTTCGTCTCGGGCAGCAGCTTCGCACACAGTGGCCGCAGCAGCAGGTCACCGGCACCGGATTCCCTGCTGACCACGGGCATAGTGTCCTTGCGCTGAGACATCGGGCGCTGTCCCATCACTTCGCCGGTTATCAGGAAATCGAAATCATGTTCCTGCATCCACGCGTAGGCCCTCTGCACCATGAAACCCTTGCAGTCGAGGCACGGGTTCAGGTTGGCCCCGTAGCCGTGTTTAGGATTGATGACGACGTCCTTGTAGGGTTCCGAGACATCGATGATGTGCAGCTTTATACCCAGTTGTTCGGCAGTCCACAGCGCATTGTTGCGCTTGGGTCTGGCACGGTCCTTCTTGCGGATAGCGTGGGTATGTCCTTCAACGCAGAAGCCGGTAAAAAAATTGATGCCTTCCACGTGGATGCCCTGGTCCTGGATGACCTTGACCGCGAGCATGGAATCGAGTCCACCGGAGACCAGTGCGACCGCTTTGCGGGATTTGTTTTCTACTGAGGTATTCATCGAGGAAATAACCGTAAATGTCTGATAATAATACCACTGATTGATGCTATTCCGGTGGCCCAGATCACGGATGATTTCCGGTGACAATAATTCGCTTTCATTCTCTGCTGAAAGTAGTAACCTGTATTGAGTAGACAGTTGGCCAGGCCAACAGGTTATCCATGTTAGGAGACGGTAAAACCGCGAGGAGGCATGATGACAGGACTGGAAAGAAGGCATGGCAAGCCGGCCGTACCGCCTGACCTGAAAGACATACTCAATCAGGAACAAATGCGCACCTACCATACGATGCAGGGATGCGGTTGGCGAATGTACTTCGTCCGCAGGCCATTGTTCCAGGAGCCCACAGTAGCACTGATAAATAACGAGGGTACCCGTGTAGGCGTGCTGGAACAGGAAGGCCACTTCGATATGGAGCCCTTGCTGGAGTTACGTAACTAGACCCGGAAGCCCGGTTATCATGTCACAACTACACATTTCATACAGGCACATCGCGGGAACAATACTTTTATTGCTCGCGTTGTGCATCGGCGCAACCCGACCCGCAACAGCCAGCGAGACGGCCGAGGCCTTTCTCGACATCCAGATGCGACAGGGCTTGCTGGTAGTCACACCTTGGGTTCGCGTTACACGTCCCGGTGAATACCGCTACGTTCTCAGATCGCGTGTGCTGGGTTCTTCAGGCGGTTCGTCTGCCTCGTCATCCGGATCACTGGTCCTGCCGGACCGCCTGGTTAGGCTGAACGCAACAGCCAGTCATCGTCTTCGTGGCCCGGCTGACCGGGTCCGGTTCAGCCTGCAAATTTTCCAGGGTGCCGGGCTAATTGCCGAAGACACCGTATCCTTCCCCGAGTAGCCTTTTCATAGACACCGGGAAATTTCAGGCAGGTGTTGAGTGCCTGTCTGCCTTTGATTGCTCAGGCTTCCACTCCATGGCCAGACCTGCACATCCGGGCCGTTGACGGAAACGGTCGATGGCTGCCATTACCTGCTGCTTGATTGTTGCCATGTGGTAGCATTCGCCAACCTGCCGTAACCCGACTCTGTCCTGATTAATGAATTTCAAGACCCTTTTTACCGCTGCCCTGTTAGGCATGTCGGCGATTCTCTCCACCATAACAACTGCGCATGCTGCCATTCCCGCTGCGGAAGAAGATGCCGGCTATGCAGGGTACAAGGTCTGTGCCGGCTGTCACGAAAGCGAAACACGGTCCTGGCAGGGGTCTCATCATGCGCTGGCGATGCAAACTGCGACACAGGCAACCGTTCTCGGGGATTTTGATGACGCCCGATTTGAACACTACGGTATTACGTCGCGTTTTTATCGCAGCGACGAGGCATTCATGGTTAATACAGAAGGGCCGGATGGTGCATTGC
>JARFQC010000212.1 GCA_029287965.1 Arenicellales bacterium | reverse complement strand
CACCTGGCGTCTGGTAACTACGTCACGGCGAGGCCCTATGGTATCCGCAACGGGGTCGATTTCGGGCATACCGGAGAAATCAGGAAGATCGACCGGCAATCAATCCTGAGAAACCTCGATGCCAATGCTGTGGTGTTGCTGTCTCCACTGGCCTATTCGCCTACCGGGGAAGTCTTCAACGTCAACTCTGAGGAAGTCGCTACATTTACCGCCGCAGCGCTCGGTGCTGACAAATTGATCTTTCTGCTTGACGGAAAAGGTCTGCGTGACAGCAGGAGACGCCCGATCAGCCAGTTGACGGTACCCGCTGCAAGCCGGTTACTGGCGGGCCGCCGCAAGCTGGACGCAGAACTTCGCACTCACCTGCACAGCGGTATACGTGCCTGTGAGAATGATGTCGACCGTGTGCACCTGATTCCGGGCTGGAACCGGGGCGCACTGCTGCAGGAACTGTATACCCGCGATGGCGTCGGTACATTGCTCAGTGCCGAGGACTTTGAAGTCACCCGCCAGGCCAGTGTGGATGACATCCACGGCATAGCCGAACTGATTGCGCCCCTGGAAGCGCAGGGATTGCTGGTCAAGCGGACGCGCGAAGATCTCGAGATGTGTATAGACAAGTTCTATGTCATGGAACGTGACGGGCTGATAACGGCCTGCGCAGCTTTGATCAGTTACCAGGATGAAGGTCTGGCAGAAATGGCCAGTCTCGCTGTTCACCCGGACTACCGTAATTCGGGACGTGGTGACGCCATGCTTAGGTATGCCGAAAGCAGGGCGCGAGAGGCGCGTGCGCATGGACTGTTCGTTCTCACCACGCAGGCGTCTCACTGGTTCAGGGAGCGCGGGTTCGTCAGCCTCGAACTGGGGAAGTTGCCTGTCAAAAGGCGTCAGTTGTACAACTATCGGCGCAATTCACGCGTCTATTTCAAGCAGATCTGAGTTCAGGCCCGGCCTGTAAACTTTAGCCGTCGCGGTGACGGCCGCGCTCGCAGGCATGCCAGTGGATTGAGGGCGCCTGCTGGGATAGAATCGCCTGTTGGTATTTAGTGGAGTATTCCGACATGGCTGGCGATCCCCTGTTCGAACAAGGCTTGAGCCTGATGCTGTATGGAATGGGGATTGTAGCCGTTTTCCTGACTGTCCTGGTCATCCTGACCGTGCTGATGTCCAAGTTGCTCACGCGCTGGTTCCCGGAAACTGACAAAACTGCCGCACTCGTAAATCACGACGACGGCGACATCGAACCGCACATCGTGGCTATCATCCAGGCAGCAATCGACAAGCATCGTGCGCGCCGCTGATTGATTCACCATTTAAGCTAGAGAAACCTGATGGCTGAGAAGAAAAAACTGGGTATCACGGAACTCGTGCTGCGTGATGCGCACCAATCCCTGCTTGCCACCCGTATGCGGCTCGACGACATGCTGCCGATTGCAGAAAAGCTGGATCAGGTCGGCTTCTGGTCAATGGAATCCTGGGGCGGTGCGACCTTCGACGCATGTATTCGCTACCTGGGTGAAGATCCCTGGGAGCGCATCCGTGAACTGAAGGCAGCCATGCCGAATACCCCGCAGCAAATGCTTCTGCGTGGCCAGAATATCCTCGGCTACCGCCATTACGCCGATGACGTCGTCGATAAATTTGTCGAACGGGCTGCAGTCAACGGCGTGGATGTCTTCCGCGTCTTTGATGCGATGAATGATCCGCGCAACCTCGAAAGAGCCCTGCATGCCGTCAGGCAGGTCGGCAAACATGCCCAGGGCACGATGTCTTATACACTGAGTCCGGTACATACCATTGATACCTGGCTCGACCTGGCCAGGCAAATCGAGAACATGGGTGTCGATTCGATCTGCATCAAGGATATGGCTGGACTGCTCAAGCCCTACACCGGATTCGAACTGGTGACACGGCTCAAGCAGACCGTATCGGTTCCCATCCATATGCAGTGTCATGCCACCACCGGCATGTCGACCGCTACGGCACTCAAATGCATCGAGGCCGGCATCGACAATATCGACACCGCTGTTTCATCGATGAGTATGACCTATGGCCATACCGCGACCGAGTCGATGGTCGCCATCCTGCAAGGTACTGAGCGCGACACGAATCTCGACCTGTCGCTGCTGGAGGAAATCGCCGCCTACTTCAGGCCTGTCCGCAAGAAATACAGCCGCTTCGAAGGCTCATTGAGAGGCGTCGACTCGCGTATCCTTGTTGCCCAGGTACCCGGCGGCATGCTGACCAACATGGAAAACCAGCTGCGAGAGCAGGGCGCAGCCGATCGCATGGACGAGGTGCTGGAAGAGATTCCCCGTGTCCGCGAAGACCTGGGTTTTATTCCGCTGGTCACCCCGACATCCCAGATCGTAGGTACCCAGGCGGTGCTCAATGTACTGACGGGTGAGCGCTACAAAAGCATTTCTCTTGAAACAGCCGGCGTCCTCAAGGGCGAGTACGGTGCGACGCCCGCCGAGGTCAATAAAGACCTGCAGGATCGTGTCCTTGAGGGTAACAACCCGGTCACCTGTCGTCCTGCAGACCTGATTGCCCCGGAACTGGACAAGCTCCGCGGGGAACTCGAGCAGAGTGCCGGTGAAAAAGGTATCCAGCTTGCAGATGGCGAACGGGAAATCGATGATGTACTGACATACGCACTGTTCCCCCAGGTCGGGCTTAAATTTCTCGAAAACCGGGGCAATCCCGACGCATTCGAACCTGCACCTACCAGCGATGGCCAGGAAATTGTCAAGAACGAGGCTGGAGACGAGGTGTACACGGTTACTGTTGAAGACAAGGCTTACGTCGTGTCGGTGCGCAACGGCGGTGAAATAGCGAGCATCTGCCCTGAAGGCGGTATCACGCCGGAAGAAGTCAGCGAAGCGGCAGTAGCAAAGAAAACCGTCACCGGCGGTGAGCCGGTCAAGGCGCCTCTTGCAGGTAATATTTACAAACTTCAGGTCACCAATGGCCAGGCAATAGCCAAGGGTGACGTGGTCATTATTCTCGAAGCGATGAAGATGGAGACGGAGATCCGTTCATCACAGGCCGGGGTAATCAGTGACATCCTGGTGCGGGAAGGCGATGCCGTCGCTGTTGGCGATGTCCTCCTGATGATTGCCTGAGACTGTACGCATGAACGAATTCGCAGGCTTGTGGCAGGACACCGGGCTCTACCAGATGCTGCCGGGACAGGCAGCGATGATCGCGGTGGGGCTGTTTCTCCTGTTTCTGGCAATTCGCAAGGGCTTCGAGCCACTGCTCCTGCTCCCGATAGGATTCGGTACCATACTCGTTAACATTCCTGGTGCCGGTTTCATGGACGCACCGGTCATGGAGGCAGGCCAGATGCTTTCCCCGGGCGGCTTCCTTTACTACATCTACCATGCCGGTATCGCCACCGGCATATTCCCATTGCTGATTTTCATGGGCGTTGGCGCAATGACTGATTTTGGTCCACTGCTGGCCAACCCCAAGACACTGTTTCTCGGTGCGGCGGCCCAGTTTGGTATTTTTGCCACCGTGCTGGGCGCGGTGGCGGTAAGTGCCGCCGGCTGGATAGACTTCAGTATTACCGACGCCGCGGCGATTGGCATTATTGGCGGGGCAGACGGACCGACTGCTATCTTCGTTTCGAGCAAGCTGGCTCCGGATCTGCTTGGTGCCATCGCGGTGGCGGCCTATTCCTATATGGCGCTGGTGCCCATTATCCAGCCGCCGATCATGAAACTGCTGACTACCGAGAAGGAACGCCAGGTCAAGATGGAGCAGTTGCGCAAGGTATCGCAGACGGAAAAGATCGTGTTCCCCCTGATCGTGCTGCTGGCCTGCATCCTGTTTCTGCCCAGCGCGGCCCCCCTGATCGGCATGTTCACCTTCGGCAACCTGTTGCGGGAGTGCGGCGTGGTGGACCGCCTGAGCAAAGCGGCGCAGAACGAGATCATCAATATCGTGACCATCCTGCTGGGTCTGGCCGTGGGTTCCAGGCTGCAGGCTGAGCAGTTTCTGACCTTTGAAACGCTGGGTATCCTGGCCCTGGGAGCGGTAGCGTTTTCCATCGGCTCCGCCGCAGGCATCCTCATGGGAAAACTG
>JARFQC010000198.1 GCA_029287965.1 Arenicellales bacterium | reverse complement strand
GCCAAGGTCGTAGTGGGCTTGAATGTTTTTCCGGCTGCCTTTCTTCGTATTGCGACTCATCCAGTGAAACATTTTATTCAACGGCGCTTTCAGACGCGTAAAGCGTTCATCGAGGTTGTCCAGGGCCTCGCGGTTACGCAGGAAGATACGTACAAGGCCGGTCAGGTCGGAACAGCTCCAGCTGCCTTTCATATACGCCTCACCGGATCCAGCGCTGCCACCGAATGCTATATCGCTCCAGACACTTTTATCGAGCACCTCGATTTTGACCGTAACCGGAAACGCATCCGTTGCACTGCCAAAGTAGTATTCGGCATCGTTTTCCCGAATGATGATCAGGCCTTCACGTATCGCCTCGAGCTGCTTGTGAACCAGGTTGCGCGCAAAGCCATCGACCAGGCCTATTCTGGTGTTTCCGGAGTTGGTGTCCGAGATTGCAATGGTGGAATCCTTCATAGACTGCTCGCCGACTGGGGCGCCTCCTTGTCGTTGGGATGGGTGTAAAAGGGTGTTTTTTTCAGCCACAGACGCAGGGCCTGGTAGTAGATACCGAAAGTAACCTTGGCTGTGACCAGCGGGAATCGTACAAGCACGCTGGCAAGTGACCGGCTGCTGATTGCCTTTCGTTGCAGCATCAGTGTCGCATCAAACAGCTTGTCACCATCGCGGTAGTTTTCCATGTGTACATTGAGCGATTCACTGACCGGCGCGAAGCGCCAGTCATAGTCGATATTCATGGGCATGAATGGAGATACGTGAAATACCTTCGCCGGGGTGTAGCGCTTGAATGCGCCCTCGCCGGTATTGCCGTCTTCTGCCAGGACGTAACAGTGCTGTTCACCCCAGGGCGTATTGTTCACTTCCGCCACGATTGTTTCGACATGCTCATCCTGCTCGTCATAGCAGTAATAGAAGCTCACGGGATTGAATCCGTAACCGGCATAGCGCAGGTGCGTAAGCAGCCTGATGGGGCCGCGCGGCAACGAGCCGGTATGCTGCTGCACCAGCTCTGAAACAGACTGTTTGAGTGGCACTGCCGGATCGCCGAGATGGTCTTCGCGCCGGAAGGAGGCCATGTTGAACCGATCCACCGACCAAAGCAGGTGGCCATCGAAGACGGTGTCAAGCTCATCGAGATCCAGCCACAGCTGAAAAATGCGGTAATCGAATTTGTGAGCACGCGGTGTATACCGCCTGTGTCTAACCTGCCCTTCGTAAAGACAACTGTTCATGCTGATACTCGTTGAAGTGTTCGACGGCGTTTATAGCGCTCACTACGCCGTCTTCGTGAAATCCGTTGCGCCAGTATGCACCACAGTACCAGGTGTGCCGGGTACCGTTTACCTCGGCATGCTTCATCTGTGCAGAGACCGAGTCCGGAGTGAATACCGGGTGGGTATAGTCGATTGTCTTGATAATTTTTTCTTCTGCAATGGCTTGCCGGTTGTTCAGGGTAACCAGGTACTGTTCTTCACTGTCCAGCCCTTGCAGGATATTCATGTTATACGTCAATGTCACGAGCTTGTTGCGTTCTTCGGGCAGCAGGTAGTTCCACGCTGCCCATGCGCGGCGATGCTCCGGCAGCAGGCTGGTGTCGGTATGCAGTACGGCTTCATTGAGCTGGTAAGGGAAGGCACTGAGGACTTCCTGCTCCAGCTGAGTGGGCTCATCAAGCATGCCCAGTGCCTGGTCTGCATGGGCACCAATAAATACCGCATCAAACTGTTCCGGCGCCTGTCCGTCCGCATGTATCTCGACATGGCCCGGGAACCTGCGGATTTTCGTAACCGGTGCATTGAGCCTGACACGGTCCCTGAAGGCTTGCGTCAGGGGGCGCACGTATTCACGTGAACCATTCTTGATCACATACCAGGTAGGCTGGTCCTTCACCGTCAACAGGCCGTGGTTATGGAAGAAGCGGATGAAGAAGCGTGCCGGAAAATCGTCCATCTGCTCGGGAATCGTCGACCAGATCGCCGCCCCCATCGGAATGATGTACTGGTCAATGAACTGGGTACTGTAGCCGCCTGCTCGCAGAAATTCTCCCAGCGTGACATCGTCGGAAAGGCCGTGCGATTGCTCGTAGGCATCACGATTGAAACGCAGTATATCGAGCAGCATACGGTGGAACGAGGGCCGCAACAGGTTTTTCCGCTGGGCAAAGACGCCATTCAGGCCCGTGCCGCAGTACTCCAGGCCGTCAACTTCACTTTTTACCCCAAAGCCCATGTTTGAAGCCTGAACGTCGACCTTCAACTCTTCGAGGAGTTTGATGAAATTCGGGTAAGTCCGGTAATTGAAGACGATGAAACCCGTGTCTATATTGAATCGGTCGGTACCGTGTTCAATCTCGTGCGTATGGGTATGACCACCAATGTAGTCATTTGCTTCGTACAGTGTAACGTCGTGATCCTTCTGCAAATAATAACCCGCGACATTACCACTGATGCCTCCCCCGACTATTGCTACCTTCATGCTGCATCATCCTTGCTGGTCTGTTCCCACTTCTGCGGGACTTTCTTCAGGTCATCGACGTTATAGCCGAGTGATCCGACAAACTGCTTGAGCTGTTCATAATCGGCATCGCTGATCTGCGGCTGCCTGCTCATGATCCACACGTAGTCGCGCGCCTCGCGTCCGATAATCGTGTTCTGGTAGTCCTCGTCAAGATAGACGACGCGAAAGTCGCCTTTGATCGGCCAGATGAATTGCATGCCCCACAGTGCATTGCTTTGCTTGTCGACGATAAACCCGGTTGGCCGGTACGTCTTCATGGGGCCGTCAAAACCACCCTTGTTGAAGGTAAACGTAGTAGCCACGTTGCCCTCTTCAGTGAGGTCATAGCGTTCTACCGCGTTGTAAGCCTCTTTCTCGATAAAAGTCGGGATATTGGCAATGACGTACCAGTCACCCATGTAGCGCGGCAGGTCGACGTAATCCACTGTCTTCATTGGTGCGTGGGAAGCACAGCCAACCAGTCCCGTAAGCATACCCATGACAAACAACCTAGAGACTAGCTGTCGCATAGTCGGCCTCCGGCTTTGCCTCATACCTGAGTGTCATACCATTGCTGGTCTTGCTTTCAAGCGCTACCCAGCGATCGTCCAGGGTATACCAGAGTTCTATCGTGCCGTCTTCAGTCACGAGCTGGTATTTCTTTGAGGGGGTGGAAACGTCTCCCAGCTGAATGTTATCGATACCTTTCTCATCGAGTTCGGCGCGTACGTACTCACCCGTCTGCGTGTTGAGCAGCATATCGGCCTGCAAGAGGTCGAGGTCCCAGTAGGCAAAGCTGCGCACGCAGCCGTCTACACCGCGTTCACCTTCGTGGGTGACCAGCTGCATGCCCTGCTCTGCCTGTTTGCTGCTGATGAAGAATTTTTCCCCGTTAGCATCTGTACTGGCATCGACTTTATTCAGGCATTGGCCTTCCCATGTTTCTTGGTTGGTATGGCGGTACTTGTATACGCTGACAAAAAGCACCTTGACGTCGAAATCGGCCTCTATGTTGACCTTCTTGATACCATCCTGCTTTTTAAGCTGGACCTTGTGAGTACCGATCTCCTTGCCGTTTAAATAGACGTTGAAGTGGTAATCCGCCTGTTCGTCGATACTGCTGGCCTCGGCAACGAGACCGGTAGCGAACATCGCCGATGCGAAACCGAATGCTTGCATAATTTTTTTCAGGTCAATCATGATTGATGGCCTCCAGTTTGCCGTTGGCATGTGTTTTCGGGAACCAGGGGAAAAACGTGTTGGTCCGTTCGGCATAGTCCTTGTATCCGGGACGGCGGCTCTCGATACCCTTCTCCATCAGGCCGACACCGGAGACTTTTAGCAGCAGCAGTGTCATCACCAGCGGCGCGATGATGGCCCACCAGTAACCGCTGCCTGCCGCGATGAGGAAAAAGCCCCACCAGACCAGGAACTCACCGAAATAGTTCGGGTGCCGTGTATAACGCCAGACCCCGCTATCAAGCACTTTGCCACGATTCGATGCCTTGCGGCTGAATGCATACAGCTGATAATCCGCGGCAGACTCGATCAGCACGCCTGCTGCCCAGATACCAACTGCAATGACATCAAGTGGAATTGAAGCAGTCGGGTTGTAAAGCACCGGCAACAGGCCAAGGAATACAACCCAGGCAATCACTGCCTGCAGGGTGAAGATAATGAACAGGCTCTTGAAGCCGAAGTTCGGGCTGTTGTTTGCACGGATCTGCTGATAGCGACGGTCTTCCGGCTCACCCCAGTTACGGATAGTCAGAAATATCGACAGCCTCAGTGCCCATACTGCAACCATGAACAGCAGCAGTCCGGTGCGCCAGGTTGTTTCAGGCGCTGCCGAGACGACATAGATGCTGGCAGCCAGGAACATGATCGACCAGAGACTGTCGACTATGCTGACGTCACGCTTGTACAGGCTGTACAGCCAGGTGGCAAAACCCAGTACCAGCATTACGACCAGTGAGTCGAGATAGACGTTCCACATGGTTAAGACCTCGCCGGCTCAAGCATGTCGAAGCCGTTGAAGCGCTCCGACAGGTACATCAGCAGCGGCATCATGATAGCCCAGCCGATCGACAGTGCAACAAGTGCTGCTACTGGGTCGTTCAGGACTACACCGCCCAGTTTGGATCCGCCAAAATAAGTCAGGGGTCCACCGACCGCGCCGAAGGCGGCGGCCAGCGCCAGCCTGCCCTTCATCCACTTCAGGGATACATTGAGAGTAGTCGAGAACAACGCCCACAAGGCAACTATCCAGTACGGGGCAAGGTAACTGATCAGCATGCCCGATGGATATGACAGCCATCCGGCCACAACCAGCGCACTGTCCCAAAGCGTACCGAGCGCAACGGCCAGCACAATGAGTTTCAGTTCCAGGGCGGGGCGCGCTGCACGACTCAGGTGATACATGATGATCGCGGTGGCCGCGATGGGGCCGATCCAGGGAAGGCCGTTTGCGCCGCCGAGTACGCAGGCAAACCAGCCGAGCTGGAACAGGACAAAGTTAATGATTACAGGTTTCATCAGGCTTCACCTCGTTTCGAAAACAGGTAGTGACTCACCCACCACTGCTGACCGTTGTCGTAACCAAAGAGTTCGGCACAAGCCATGTAGAACATACGCCAGCGACGCCACCATATAGGGGCAAAGTCCTTGCCATAGGTGTCTTCAAAAACCGGCCACAGTGCTTCCTTGCTGGCATCCATGCGTTCCAGCCAGGCATTGCTGGTCATCTGGTAATGGCGGCCATCCCAGCGCCAGCGCTTGTCGATGGCCAGGTGATCCTGGAAGAACAGCGGCAGGTTGTCGCTGGGCATCATGCCGCCGGTAAAAAAGTAACGGCTCATCCAGTCACTCGCATCGCGGTCTTCAAATGCGTAGGGGCTGTTGCGATGCACGAATATGTGCTTGAAGAACTTGCCTTCCGGCTTAAGCCATGACGCAACACGTGCATAGAGCTTGCGGTAGTTGCGCATGTGCTCGAACATCTCGACAGACACTACCCGGTCGAACTGTTGTCCGGTTTCGAAATCGTTCATATCGGCCGTGATGATGTTGATGTTTGATATGCCGGCTTGCCGGGCGCGTTCAAGGATAAAATCACGCTGTGTTGAGGAGTTGGACACGGCTGTGATGCGTGCTGCCGGATAATGTTCGGCCATCCACAGCGTCAGGGATCCCCAGCCGCAGCCGAGTTCCAGGATATCCTGGCCATCCTGTATAGCGGCATGGTCGCATGTCAGCTGCAGTGCACGGTTCTCGGCCTGCTCCAGGGTCTGGACTTCCGGACCCCAGTAGCCGCAGCTGTACTTGAGACGTTCGCCCAGGCAGGCGGTGAAAAACTCGGCAGGCAATTCGTAGTGCTGCTCGTTTGCCTTTTCCGGTGTCAGGGCTATCGGGGCCTGGTCCATGCTGGCGATAAAGCGTCTCTCGCGATCGGCCATGTCCTGCTCGTCATCGCCTCCGATTTCT
>JARFQC010000154.1 GCA_029287965.1 Arenicellales bacterium | reverse complement strand
TACGAGGAATAAGACGTGTCCAAGGAAAAATTTGAACGTACGAAGCCGCATGTGAACGTAGGAACGATCGGTCACGTGGATCACGGCAAGACGACGCTGACGGCGGCGCTGACGACGGTGCTGGCGAAAGCGCACGGTGGTGAAGTGAAAGGTTACGACCAGATTGACAACGCGCCGGAAGAACGCGAGCGCGGTATCACGATTGCGACAGCGCACGTTGAGTACGAAACGGATGCGCGTCACTACGCCCACGTTGACTGCCCGGGACACGCGGACTACGTCAAGAACATGATTACCGGTGCGGCACAGATGGACGGCGCGATCCTGGTGGTGAGCGCGGCGGACGGCCCGATGCCGCAGACGCGTGAGCACATTCTGCTGTCACGCCAGGTGGGTGTACCGTACATCGTGGTCTACATGAACAAGGCCGACATGGTCGACGACGAGGAACTGCTGGAACTGGTTGAAATGGAAGTGCGTGAACTGCTGGACAGTTACGAATTTCCCGGCGACGACACGCCGATCATCATCGGTTCGGCCCTGAAAGCCCTGGAAGGCGACGACTCAGATATCGGCGAGCCCTCCATCATGAAGCTGGCCGAGGCGCTGGATTCCTACATTCCTGAGCCGGAGCGCGATGTCGACAAGCCGTTCCTGATGCCGATCGAGGACGTGTTCTCGATTTCCGGTCGCGGTACCGTGGTAACGGGTCGTGTAGAGAGCGGCGTGGTAAAAGTAGGTGAAGAAATCGAGATCGTCGGCATCAAGGACACCGAGAAGACGACGGTGACGGGTGTCGAGATGTTCCGCAAGCTGCTGGATCAGGGCCAGGCGGGCGACAATGTCGGCGTCCTGCTGCGCGGCACGAAGCGTGAAGAAGTGGAGCGCGGCCAGGTACTGGCGCATCCGGGCACGATCACGACGCACACGAAATTCGAAGCAGAAGTCTATGTACTGAGTAAGGAAGAGGGCGGACGTCATACCCCGTTCTTTAATGGCTATCGTCCGCAGTTTTATTTCCGTACGACGGATATAACGGGTGCGGTGGATCTGCCGGAAGGTGTTGAGATGGTAATGCCGGGTGACAACGTGAAGTTCACGGTGAGCCTGATTGCGCCGATCGCAATGGATGAAGGTCTGCGTTTTGCAGTGCGAGAAGGTGGACGCACAGTGGGCGCGGGTGTTGTATCAAAAATTATTGAATAAAGATGGATAACCAGAAAATCAGAATCAAGCTCAAGGCGTTCGATCACCGCATGATTGACCGCTCTGCAATGGAAATTGTAGATACAGCCAAGCGTACCGGTGCGTTGGTAAAGGGACCCATTCCTCTGCCAACAAAAATTGAACGCTACACGCTTCTGCGTTCACCTCACGTCAACAAGAAAGCACGTGATCAGTACGAAATACGCACACACAAGCGCATCATGGATATTGTTGATCCGACTGACAAAACAGTTGATGCACTCATGAAGCTGGATCTCGCCGCTGGTGTAGATGTAGAAATCAAGCTGAGCTGAGACTGAGTAGGGACTGGAGAGATACAAATGGCAATTGGACTAGTAGGGCGCAAGGTAGGCATGAGCCGCGTTTTTCAGGAAGGCGGTGAGTCGTCTCCAGTAACGGTGCTGGAAGTTACCAGTAACCGTGTTACCCAGATTAGATCTGCCGATAAGGATGGCTATAGCGCCGTTCAGCTGACAACTGGCAGTCGTCGCCCTGGCCGGGTTAGTAAGGCGATGTCAGGCCACTTTTCAAAAGCTGGAGTCGAAGCTGGACGTGGAGTCTGGGAATTCAGGGCAACAGATGAAGAGATAGGGGAATTAAGCGCCGGCTCAGAAATCGGGGTGAACATTTTTGAGTCAGGCCAGATAGTTGATGTTCAGGCTAGCAGTAAAGGTAAGGGATTTGCAGGTGGTATAAAGCGCCACGGATTCGGTGGGCTTCGTGCTACTCATGGTGTCTCAATCTCTCACCGTTCTATAGGCTCAACCGGGCAGAACCAGACACCGGGGCGTGTATTCCCGGGTAAGAAAATGCCAGGACAGATGGGCGACGTTAAGGTAACACAGCAGAACCTCGAGATCGTTCGTGTAGATGAAGAGCGCAATATGATCCTGGTGAAAGGTTCGATCCCTGGGTCAAAGGGTTCAGACGTAATTATTCGCCCAGCTGTGAAGAAGTCATAACAAGGATTTGAGGATAGCCACGTGCAGGTTTCAGTAAAAAGCAGCGACGGTGCAGACAGCGGTAAAATGCTTGAACTCTCCGACGTAACATACGACGCAGCATACAATGAATCATTGGTGCACCAGGTTGTAACTGCCTACATGGCGGGTGCACGCAGTGGTACGCGTGCACAGAAGAATCGTTCTGCTGTATCAGGCGGTGGTGCTAAACCGTTTCGCCAGAAAGGAACGGGTCGAGCACGTGCGGGTACTATTCGCAGCCCGATCTGGAGAGGTGGCGGCAAGGTCTTTCCTGCAGAAACACAGTCATTTGTGCAAAAAGTAAACCGTAAGATGTACAGCGGCAGCATGCGTTCTATTCTGTCCGAGTTGCTGCGTCAGGAACGTATGACCATAGTCTCAGACTTCTCCGTGACTGAACCTAAGACCAAGCTTGTCGCAGACCAGCTGAAATCCCTGGGTTCAACAGACGCTTTGATTGTTGTGGACGAACCAGATGAATCACTCGTTCTTGGTGCTCGCAACATTCCAAATGTTGAGGTAACAGATTTAACAGGTCTGAATCCATATAGTCTTCTGCGTCATGAAAACGTAATTATTACAGCTACGGCAGCGACTAAACTCGAAGGAATGTACTCATGAGTGATTCAGGTCTCTTCAAGGTAATTCTGGGTCCGCACGTATCGGAAAAAAGCACCATGATGGCTGAAGATTCACGCCAGGTGGTTTTTAAAGTTAGTGTGGATGCAAGCAAGCCTCAGATTAGACGCGCAATAGAAAAACTATTTTCTGTTGAGGTCGAATCGGTGCAGGTCATGCGTCAAAAAGGCAAGAAGAAGAACTTTGGCCGGGTATCCGGACGCCGTAAAGATTGGAAAAAAGCCTATGTCAGGCTGAAAGAAGGGCAGGATCTCGATTTCCTGGCCGACGCAGGTTAAGGAAACAAGGCAATGGCACTTCAAAAATCAAAACCTACATCTCCGGGGCGTCGCGGCCAGGTTCGCGTTATTACGCCGGAATTGCATAAGGGTAAGCCGCACGCTGGTTTGCTTGAACCCAAGCGCAAGACTAGCGGCCGCAACAACCAGGGGCGCATAAGTATCAGGCATCGTGGTGGCGGCCATAAACGCCACTACCGCGTGATTGATTTTAAGCGCGATAAAGATGGAATCCCGGGAAAAGTGGAACGTATTGAATACGATCCAAACCGTAGTGCACATCTGGCGTTGATTTTGTACGCAGATGGTGAGCGTCGCTACATCTTGGCACCTAAAGGTGTGAGCGCCGGCGATAAAGTCCAGTCCGGTGCAGAATCGCCCATAGCTACAGGTAATACACTTGTCCTGCGAGACATACCTGTTGGTACTACAGTGCACTGCGTAGAGATGAAGCCTCATAAAGGTGCGCAGATCGCTCGTGCAGCCGGTAGTGCGGTGCAGTATGTAGGTAAAGACGGTGACTATGCCCAGCTTAGACTTCGTTCTGGTGAGATGCGCAAAGTACATCTTGACTGCCGTGCCACGATTGGCGAAGTCGGTAACTCAGAGCACTCTCTGCGTAAACTCGGAAAGGCCGGTGCAAAACGCTGGCGCGGAGTACGTCCGACAGTGCGTGGTGTAGCGATGAACCCGGTTGATCACCCGCACGGTGGTGGTGAAGGAAGAACATCCGGTGGACGTCACCCGGTTAGCCCTTGGGGTGTTCCCACTAAAGGATTTAGAACGCGCAGCAATAAGCGCACCGACAAAATGATAATTCGCCGCCGCAAGCGTTAACGGAGTTATTTAATGGCACGTTCAATTAAAAAAGGACCTTTCGTAGATCATCATCTGATGGCGAAAGTTGAGAAAGCCCAGGCAGAAAACAGCCGCAAGCCAATTAAAACCTGGTCGCGTCGTTCTATGATTATGCCTGACTTTGTCGGCCTCACTATTGCAGTTCACAATGGCAGGCAGCATGTACCCATTCTGATCTCTGAAAACATGGTTGGTCACAAGTTGGGTGAGTTCGCTGCTACACGTACATATAGAGGTCATACTGCTGACCGCAAGGTAAGCAGGTAAGGATGTCGGATATGGAAACTCAGTCAGTTTTAAAATACGTAAGAACATCGCCTCAAAAGCTGCGGTTGGTTGTAGACCAGATTCGAGGTCTGCCAGTTGATCGTGCACTCGAAATACTTGAGTTCAGCAACCGATCTGGCGCGCATTCAATAAAAAAGGTTCTCAATTCTGCAATCGCTAATGCAGAGCATAACGATGGTGCTGATATTGACGAGCTATTTGTAACACGTTGCCACGTAGACGGCGGGCCAACTCTTAAGCGTTTTCGTGCGCGGGCAAAAGGCCGTGGTGCAAAAATACTCAAAAGAACCAGTCATATTACCGTTGCGGTAGGTGACAAGCAGGGAGATAGTTAAATGGGCCAGAAAGTCCAACCAATTGGTTTCCGGCTCGGTGTCGTCAAAGACTGGACGGCAAAGTGGTACGGAAATAAACAGCAGTATGCAGAGAACCTGACGATTGATATGAAGGTTCGTGAGTTTCTGAGTAAACGCCTGGCGCATGCAGCAGTTAGCAAAATTGTGATTGAGCGTCCTTCTCAGAACATGAATATCACTGTTTTCACTGCACGTCCCGGTATTGTTATCGGCAAGAAAGGCGAGGATATAGAAAAGCTCCGTAAGGAACTGTCACGATTGGCAGGGTTGCCTGTACAGGTTGCAGTGGAAGAGATTCGCAAGCCTGAACTGGATGCAAAGCTTGTTGCTGAGAGCATTGCTCAGCAGTTAGAAAAACGAGTTATGTTCCGCAGGGCGATGAAGCGTTCAGTACAGAATACTATGCGTCTAGGTGCTGAAGGCGTAAAAATCATGATAGCCGGGCGTCTTAACGGTGCGGAGATCGCACGTACGGAATGGGTAAGAGAAGGCCGGGTTCCTCTTCATACTCTGCGCGCAGATATCGATTACGGAACAGCAGAAGCAAATACAACATACGGGATCATCGGAATAAAAGTCTGGATTTTCAAAGGTGAGATTCTGGATGCAGGTGAGATCGAAGCACCAAAAACTGCTGCGGCTAGTTAAGAAGGAAAGGGAACAGAAAAATGCTGCAACCTAAAAGGACAAAATTTCGCAAAATGCATAAAGGTCGCAATCGCGGTCTTGCATTACGGGGCAATAAAGTGAGTTTTGGCGAATATGGCCTTAAAACGACTGAGCGTGGCAGGATAACTGCACGCCAGATTGAGGCGGCCCGTCGTGCACTTACACGTCATATCAAGCGTGGTGGTCGTGTCTGGATTCGTGTCTTCCCGGATAAGCCTATTTCCAAGAAGCCCCTCGAAGTGCGTATGGGTAAAGGTAAAGGTAATCCTGAATACTGGGTATCCCTGGTTAAACCGGGCCATGTCCTGTATGAAATGGAAGGCGTAAGTGAAGAAATTGCACGCGAAGCATTCAAGCTCGCAGGTGCGAAGCTTCCAGTCAAGACGACATTCGTGTCCAGGCAGGTAGGCTGATGAATACAAGTGAATTGAGAGGTCTTGATGCGGCTGCTTTGCAGGCAAGGCTGGACGAGTTGATGGAACAGCAGTTTGTATTGCGTATGCAGATAGCTACGGGTCAGCAAAATAACCATGCGGCACTGCGAGCAGCACGCCGTGATGTTGCACGGGTAAAAACCATTATGAATGAAAAAGCTGGAGCGGATTCATGACACAACAAGAATCACGCGCGCGTTCAACTAGTGGAGTTGTTGTCAGCAACAAGATGAACAAATCAGTGACAGTCCTTGTGGAACGTCATGAAAAACATCCGCTATATAACAAGTTTGTACGTAAATCGACAAAGTTGCAGGCCCACGACGAGGCAAATGAGTGCGGAGAAGGAGATCTGGTTCAGATTGAAGAGTGCCGCCCATTGTCCAAGAACAAGAGTTGGCGTGTAACTAAGGTAGTAAGTAAGGCTAAATAAGGCCTTAGCTTCCAGTAAGTTTTGACAGAAAGAATTATTTAGGAGAATCAGGCAATGATCCAGATGCAAAGTGTACTTGACGTCGCTGATAACAGTGGCGCCAGAAAAGTCCAGTGCATCAAGGTGCTCGGTGGATCCAAGCGTCGTTATGCAAGAATTGGCGACGTGATCAAGATCAGCATCAAGGAAGCGATTCCCCAGGGGCGTGTGAAGAAGGGCGATGTATACAACGCTGTAATTGTAAGAACACGTACTGGAGTTCGTCGTAATGATGGATCGCTCATTCGTTTTGACAGTAATGCTGCCGTACTGCTCAACACACAGCTGCAGCCAATCGGAACGCGTATTTTCGGGCCTGTGACTCGTGAACTGAGAAGCTCTCGGTTTATGAAAATCATTTCACTTGCACCTGAAGTGCTTTGAGGTAGTAGGACATGCGTAAAATCAGAAAAGGCGACGACGTTATCGTCATAGCTGGTAAAGATAAGGGCAAGCGAGGCAACGTACTAAACGTTCTCGATAACGGCCGTGTATTTGTTGATGGTGTGAACATCGTTAAAAAACACACAAAAGCAAACCCCAACAAGGGTGAGACTGGCGGAATTGTAGAGCAGGAAGCTGCTTTGGATGTATCAAACATTGCGCTGTATGACGCTGCATCGGGTAAAGCATCCCGAGTCGGTATTAAGACACTTGAAGACGGCAAACGCGTGAGGATCTATAAAACCTCCGGTGAAGTCGTCGATTTAAATTAACAGGTTAAGAATATGGCACGCCTGCAGGAATACTATAAAGATACTTTGGCCCCGGCGCTGATGAAAGAGCTGGATGTCAACATTATGCGCGTACCGAAGATCACCAAGGTGACACTCAATATGGGTGTAGGTGAAGCGGTGGCTAACAAAAAGGTCATGGAAAATGCTGTTAATGATCTGACCTTGATCAGTGGTCAGAAACCAGTTGTGACACTGGCCCGCAAATCAATCGCTGGATTCAAGATCAGGGATGGCTGGCCGATCGGTTGCAAAGTAACTCTGCGCCGGGAACGGATGTACGAGTTTCTTGATCGCCTGGTAACAATAGCTATTCCACGTATACGCGATTTTCGTGGTTTGCCTAACAAGTCATTTGATGGACGCGGAAACTACTCTTTGGGACTTAAAGAGCAGATCGTTTTTCCAGAAATTGATTATGACAAGGTGGATACCATTCGCGGTCTGGATATAACGATAACGACGAGTGCAGAAAACGATGAGCATGCTCGTGCTCTATTGAAGGGATTCAACTTCCCTATCAAGGCTTAAGGAAAGACAGATGGCGAAAAAATCTATGATAGCCCGTGAAAACAGGCGCACTAAAGCAGCGCAACGTTTTGCAAAGAAACGTGCAGAACTGAAGGCACGTATTATTGATCCTGAAGTTTCAGCTGAAGATGCAATGGCAGCAATGTATGCACTGCAGAAGCTCCCCAGGGATTCCAGTAAATCTCGTGGACGTAATCGCTGCAGCATGACTGGGCGTCCCCGTGGTTACTACAGAAAATTTGCTTTGTCCCGTAACAAGCTGAGGGAGATTGCGAATAAAGGTGAAGCACCAGGACTGGTAAAGGCCAGCTGGTAGTTATCTGCTTACAGAACGAATACAAGTTTAGACTAATTAAAGAGACGATATTACGATGAGTATGAGCGACCCCATTGCCGATATGCTGACACGCATTCGTAATGCACATCACGCAGAAATGAATACGGTGAAGATGCCTGCTTCTCGTACTAAGAAGGCTATTGCCCAGGTACTTAAGAATGAAGGCTATATCAGCGAAATCGCTGATAGCGAAGATACTAAAGGGCATCCAGCTATCAAGCTGACCCTGAAGTATTATCAGGGCAAGCCAGTGATCGATATGATCGACAGAGTTAGCAGGCCTGGCTGTAGGGTCTACGCGGCTACTGATGAGTTGCCTGTAGTTAATGGTGGATTAGGTATCGCGATCGTTTCAACTTCAAAGGGCATCATGACTGATAAATCGGCGCGCGAAGCTGGTGTCGGTGGTGAAGTTATCTGCTACGTATCCTGATACAGGTGAATCATGTCAAGAATCGCAAAAAATCCGGTTGAAGTACCAAGCAGCATTGATGTCAGCATCAGCGGTGGTCTCATCACTGCAAAAGGGCCTAATGGAGAGCTGACACTGAACAAGCACGAACTGGTCAGTGTTGATCTCGAAGAAGGTAAACTGCAGGTTAAAGCGAGTAACGATAGCAAACTCGCCAGGTCAATGTCTGGTACTACGCGAGCGCTTCTATCAAACATCGTTACTGGTGTAAGCCAGGGATTCGAGAAGAAGCTGACTATAATCGGCGTTGGTTATCGTGCTCAGGTACAAGGTAAAAACTTGAATCTGACACTTGGTTTTTCGCACCCGGTGGTGTATCCAATTCCGGAAGGAATAACCATTGAGGCGCCAAGCCAGACTGAACTTGTCATTAAAGGTGCTGATAAACAGAAAGTGGGACAGGTTGCTGCCGAGATTCGCGCATACCGTCCGCCAGAACCCTACAAGGGTAAAGGTGTTAGGTACACAGACGAATATGTTGTACGCAAGCAAGCTAAAAAGAAGTAATCGGTAAAAGAATATGAGCAAAAAAACATCACGTATACGTCGTGCAACCAAAACCCGCGCTAAGATTCACCGCCTGGGTGCAGACCGTTTGAGTATTCATCGTACTCCTCGGCACATCTATGCACAGGTTATCCAGGCAAATACCGGAAAGGTACTTGCTAGTGCATCAACAGTTGAATCTGAATTGCGCAAGGACGTCGGAAACGGCGGCAATGTTGCTGCAGCAGTTGCAGTGGGTAAAAGAATTGCCGAGCGGGCATCTGAAGCAGGAGTTAAAGCGGTTGCCTTTGATCGCTCTGGCTTCCGCTATCACGGGCGCGTCAAAGCACTGGCCGATGCGGCACGTGAAAATGGACTGGAATTCTAGGAGATCGTCATGGCTGCGCGACAGATGACAAACGACAGGGCGGACACATTCATAGAAAAACTAATTGGCGTACGCCGAGTTGCCAAGGTGGTAAAAGGCGGACGTATTTTTGGTTTCTCTGCATTGGTAGTCGTAGGTGACGGCAACGGCCGTGTTGGAATGGGGCGTGGTAAAGCACGAGAAGTGCCAGTAGCTGTTCAAAAGGCATTGGAAGACGCTCGGCGTTCCATGGTCAACGTCTCACTTAACAACGGCACTCTGCATTATTCTGCTGAGGCTGAGCATAGCTCTGCAAAAGTTATCATGCGGCCTGGTTCAGAAGGTACCGGTATTATTGCCGGTGGTAGCATGCGCGCAGTATTTGAAGCAGCGGGCGTTCGCAATGTTCTTGCCAAATGCATCGGCTCAACTACACCTGTGAATGTTGTACGCGCAACACTCAAGGCATTGCAGAGCATCAGCAGTCCGGAAGAAGTTGCAGCTAAGCGTGGCAAGAAAGTCGACGAGCTGTAAAAAGTTCAGGAGTTGTTAAAGTGGCAGATAAGAAAATGCTAAGAGTAAAGCTGGTCAAGAGTATGTATGGCAGGGGCGAAAAGCACATGGCATGCGTTAAAGGACTCGGCCTTCGTCGTATGCATCACACTGTTGAGGTGGAAGACACACCGGCAGTGCGTGGCATGATAAATAAAGTTAATTACCTTGTTGAATGGGAACAGGTGTAGTCATGCGTCTAAACACAATAAGCCCGTCAGGCGGTTCAAAACGTCAGACTAAGCGCGTTGGCCGCGGTATCGGATCCGGCTGGGGCAAGACTTCAGCTCGTGGTCATAAAGGTCAGAAAGCACGGTCAGGCGGCTACCATAAGGTTGGCTTTGAAGGTGGACAAATGCCATTGCAGCGCCGCCTTCCCAAGCGCGGATTTCGTTCAGCACTGCAGCTGAAGACTGCGGAAATCAGGTTGCACGAGATTTCAGGTCTGGAAGAAGAAATCATCGATCTGCCCGCTCTGCGCAAGGCCGGACTCATATCATCGAACATTACCCGTGCAAAGGTAATCCTGTCAGGTGAACTGAGCAAGGCTGTCACACTCAAGGGTATCGCTGTGACGAATGGTGCACGTCAAGCCATTGAAAAGGCAGGTGGTAAGGTAGACTAAAATGGCCAAGCCAGGCAAACCTACGGCCGGTGGACTGGGTGGTCTGACCGAACTTAAGCAACGCATCCTGTTTGTACTGGGTGCGTTGTTGATTTTTCGGCTGGGTGCACATATTCCGGTACCCGGGATCAATGCAGAAGCACTCGCAGCGCTGTTTGCGCAGACCAAGGGATCAATTGTTGATGTATTCAACATGTTCTCAGGCGGTGCGCTGAGCCGCTTATCCCTGTTTGCCCTCGGTGTCATGCCGTACATCTCCGCATCAATCATCATGCAAATGATGACGGCTGTAGTGCCGACACTGGAGCAGCTGAAAAAAGAAGGCGAGAGCGGACGCAGGAAGATTACTCAGTACACGCGTTACGGCACTGTAGTGCTGGCAACGTTCCAGGCAATTGGTATTTCAATTGCCCTGGAGGGGCAGCAGGCTGGTGGGCAGGCTGTCGTGATTGCTGCTGGACTTGGTTTCAAGATTACAACTGTATTCACCCTTGTAGCAGGAACAATGTTCCTGGTGTGGTTGGGTGAGCAGGTTACAGAACGCGGAATCGGTAATGGTATTTCGCTGATTATATTTGCCGGCATCGTTGCCGGGCTGCCTTCTGCAATTGGCGGCACTATGGAATTGGCGCGAACAGGTACTTTTTCACCAATAGGTGTTCTGCTTCTTTTCGTAGGAGCCTTGCTGGTTACCGCGTTTGTCGTATTTGTTGAGCGAGGTCAGCGTCGGATAACTGTGAATTACGCGCAACGGCAGCGAGGCAGAAAAATGTATGCCGGGCAAAGCAGCCACCTGCCACTAAAAGTCAACATGGCTGGCGTAATCCCTCCGATTTTTGCTTCCAGCATCATTCTTTTTCCTGCCAGCCTTGGTAGCTGGTTCGGACAGGCTGAAGGTATGCGCTGGTTGCGTGATATATCAACAACCTTGTCTCCAGGACAGCCCCTGTATGTGTTGCTATATGCCGGTCTGATTATTTTCTTCTGCTTTTTCTACACGGCCATGGTTTTCAACCCGAAGGAAACGGCGGATAACCTGAAAAAATCAGGTGCATTCGTGCCCGGAATTCGTCCTGGAGACCAGACTGCAAGATATATAGACAGCGTGGTAACGAAGTTAACTCTAGTCGGTGCTGCGTATATTACCTTCGTATGTCTTATACCGGAGTTTTTGATCGTTAAGTGGAATGTTCCATTTTATTTTGGAGGAACATCACTGTTGATTATCGTTGTTGTAATCATGGATTTTATATCGCAGATACAATCTCACCTGATGTCCCGTCAGTATGAGAGTCTGCTAAAGAAGGCAAATCTGTCCAGTAGTGGCGGACTAGGTTTCGGGCGTTGAGGTAAGGAAAGATGAAAGTACAGGCATCAGTTAAAAAACGTTGCAGGAATTGCAAGATCATCCGCAGAAACGGGGTGGTTAGAGTGATCTGCAAAGACCCTCGTCACAAACAGAGACAGGGTTAATATTAGATTGATTTTGCGCGTCAAGACACGTATTATTGCGCGCTTTTCTTTTTGGATGAATCCTTTAGTGGAGATGGCCTGAATGGCACGTATAGCAGGTATTAACCTACCCCTACAGAAGCACGTCGTAATTGCACTGACGTCTATCTATGGTATTGGCAGAACGACTGCCACGGAAATCTGTGAGAAGGCAGGTGTGGCGACTAATACCAAGGTGCGCGACCTGACTGATTCAGAAGCAGAAAAGCTACGCAGCGGTGTTGCCGAAATTAACGTCGAAGGTGACCTTCGTCGTGAAGTTACCATGAATATCAAGCGCTTGATGGATCTCGGCAGCTACCGTGGGATACGTCACCGCAGAGGTCTGCCTGTGCGCGGACAGCGAACCAAGACGAATGCCAGGACTCGCAAGGGACCTGCCAGACCAATCAGGAAGTAGGAAGTTATGGCCAATCCAGGTACAAGCGCTAAAGGTAAAAAACGCGCTAAAAAGAACGTTTCAGAAGGCATTGCTCACATACACGCAACCTTCAATAACACTATCGTAACGATCAGTGACAGGCAGGGTAATACTCTTTGCTGGGCAACGGCTGGTGGTTCAGGCTTTCGTGGCTCACGCAAAAGTACTCCTTTTGCCGCACAGGTTGCGGCGGAACGGGCGGGTAAAGATGCGCTCGATATGGGTGTAAAACACCTCGAAGTGAAAGTAAAAGGTCCCGGTCCAGGCCGTGATTCCGCAATTCGGGCGCTCAACGCGGTAGGTTTTGAAATCAGTAATATTACTGATGTCACCCCGATTCCACACAATGGCTGTCGCCCACCAAAGCGTCGTCGCGTCTGATCAAGTCGGAGAATACAAGTGGCAAGATATATTGGTTCAGTTTGTCGTCTTTGTCGCCGTGAAGGTGGCAAGCTCTATTTGAAAGGTGAACGCTGCTTCACCGATAAGTGCGCAATTGAAAAACGTGCATACCCACCCGGGCAGCATGGTCAACGTCGTACAAGAGTTTCTGACTATGGGCTCCAGCTGCGCGAAAAGCAGAAGCTGCGTCGCATTTACGGTGTAATGGAAAAACAGTTCCTCGCATACTATAAAGATGCAGACCGCACCAAGGGTTCTACAGGTGACAACCTGCTCAAATTGCTGGAAGGAAGGCTTGACAATGTCGTGTACCGGATGGGTTTTGCCAGTTCGCGTTCAGAAGCACGCCAGCTGGTCAAACATAATGGCATCCACCTGAACGGTAAGCGGGTGAATATACCTTCTTACCAGGTAAAGCCTGACGATGTGATTTCACTGGCTAACACAACTGAACAGCAGATTCGTGTAAAAGCTGCAGCAGAAGCAGCAGAACAGCGCGGCGTTGCCGAATGGCTAAGCATGGATTTCAAAGCCATGAAAGGTACATACAAGTCAGTACCGGACCGCAGTGATCTCCCGAGTGAAATTGACGAATCACTCGTCATAGCACTGTACTCGAAATAATCCAAGTAGCACGACTTAAGTAAGAGGGTTCCGAATGTCATCATCGCCTGCAGATTTCTTGAAGCCAAATTCAATAGACGTCAAGACTATCGATGCAAACCATGCCCGCATCACGATGGAACCGTTCGAACGTGGTTTCGGTTATACCCTGGGCACGGCCTTAAGGCGCATATTGCTGTCTTCCATACCCGGCTACGCTATTTCCCAAGTAAAAATAGCCGGTGTTCAGCACGAATATGACAACATCGAAGGTGTTCAGGAAGACGTTCTTGAAATTCTCATGAACATGAAGAGTGTGGCATTGTCTCTTCAAGGACGTGATGAATCGACCATTACAATCAAGAAGAAGGGGCCTGGTACGCTTACCGCTGGGGACCTGGCTGCCGAGCACGACATTCTTATTGCCAACCCTGATCTTGTAATCGCCCATATCAACAAAAAGATCGACCTCGAAGTCGAACTCACAATTACACGTGGACGCGGTTATCAGCCTGCCACATCAAATCGTGCTGATGAAGAAAGCCATAGTATCGGTGTTATTCAGCTCGACGCCTCATACAGTCCAATTCGCACTGTGGCCTATACTGTTGAAAATGCACGTGTAGAACAGCGGACTGATCTTGATAAACTCATCTTTGATGTTGAGTCGAATGGCGTTATCGACCCGGAAGAAGTGATACGTCAGGCAGCTACCATCCTGCATGAACAGATTTCTGTTTTTGTAGACCTGAAGCCGACGGTGTCAGACACGCCTGCTGTTGAGGAGCCGAAAATCGATCCATTGCTCCTGCGTCCGGTTGATGATCTGGAACTCACCGTACGTTCTGCAAACTGCCTGAAAGCAGAGAATATATTTTACATAGGCGATCTTGTTCAGCGCGACGAAACAGAATTGTTAAAAACGCCGAATCTGGGCAAAAAGTCCCTGACGGAAATCAAAGATGTCCTGGCACAGCACGGCCTGGCACTTGGCACGAAGCTCGATGTCTGGCCACCTGCTTCGCTCACCCAGACTACGGGTGAAGATGCTGCTGCAGGAATGTAGGAGTTAATAGCTATGCGTCACCGCAAATCCGGAAAAAAACTAAATATGAACAGTGCCCATCGCAAGGCAATGTTCAGAAACATGACCGTCTCGTTGATTCGCCACGAAGAAATTCGTACTACGCTGACCAAGGCAAAAGAGCTTCGTCGTCATGCAGAGCCGCTCATTACGCTCGGCAAAGACGGCACTGTCGCCAACAGGCGCCTGGCATTCTCACGTATGCGTGATCGTGAAATGGTCACCAAGTTGTTCAACGATCTTGGTGAACACTTCAAGGACCGTCCTGGTGGTTACCTCAGGATTCTGAAAAGCGGTTATCGAGCAGGCGACAAGGCACCCATGGCGGTCGTTCAGCTGGTAGATCGTGATCTTTCCAAGGCTGAAGCCGAGGAAGCAGCAGAGTAAATCGCTCTGGTGTTTACATTAAAGGCCGTGCTGGCATTCAGCACGGCCTTTTTTTATGTTCTGAATAAAGAATTAGAAAACAGTTAAATACTTCTGTTTGTTGACAAGCTCAGCGCCAGTCAATAGCCTTATTGGCCCACAAAAATAAAGGCAATTAGACGCGAGGTTGGATAGATGATTAGTTATGAGGAATTAAACCGGCAAAACGATAGAATCACTGAACTGTCGAACGTCCTGATTACACTCCTGAAGGACCGTTCAATGTGCACGAATAGTGCTTGCTGTGAGATTTTCAGTACTTTTGTCGAGCAGGTAAAGGATCACCTTGATGTAATTGATAAGAATTTATACGGTGATTTACTTTCGCATGCCGATGGAGAGGTAAAGAACGTAGTCGATAATTTCATGTCTGGTTCACAGGAGATTCGCCGCATTACCAATCGCTACATAAAGGACTGGTGTCCGAACATGAGTGCTGATTCGTTATCTGTGGCGAATCACGAGCGGTTTTATGCTGATACAGAAAAAATGTTTGCCCTGATTCTCGAGCGAATTCAGGACGAATCGGAAAAACTATATCCGCTAGTGCGCAAGCTGCGCGGCGATATGGAGTACGCTGCCTGACAAAAAGAAACTTATTAGGCACAGCTTCCGGGAAAGGCGATTGATATCGCCGACTCACAGTATTTCAGCACGCAGTCTGAACACGGCACTAACATGATAGTGCTACTGACGGATTACGGCCTGTCAGGCCCATATGTCGGCCAGCTTCATGCCGTGATTAAACAGCGCACCCGTGACGCCGGTATTATTGACCTGTGTCACTGTCTACCCGAGTTTAATGTACGCAGTGCTGCCTACCTGCTGCCTGCTTTCACCCAGGGCTTGCCGGTAGGCGCTGTTGTCGTCTGTGTCGTCGACCCTGGTGTTGGCAGCGACCGTCAGCATGCATTGGTTGAGGCTAATGGCTGCTACTACATCGGCCCTGATAATGGTTTGTTTGATGTGCTCATCCAGCGTGTGCAGGATGCCGTTAAATATCATTTTCAATGGCCCGATCCTGCCAGTAACACCTTTCACGGTCGCGATGTGTATGCGCCAGTAGCATGCATGGTTCACGAGGCCGGGAACAGAAGCGAGATCGACTGCCAACCGGTTAAGACATCAAGCTTTCAATTCGCACCTGATCTGGATGAAATTACCTATATAGACGAGTTTGGCAATGCGATGACAGGCCAACGGTTGTTAGCAGAGACTAAAATTGCGTCCTTGTCCGTGGCAAATCAAGCGTTACAGTACGCCACAAAGTTTAGTGATGTGGCCGAAGGGGAGTGCTTCTGGTACGAGAATGCATATGGACTGGTCGAGATAGCAGCCAATCGGTCGAGTGCGGCAGCTGTTCTTGGGTTAAAAGTCGGCGACCCGGTCAATATTCGCTCTCAGGCCGCACTCTGCTGATTCCTGTTCTCCAGTAGCGGTTTCAGAAATTTACCGGTATGTGATTCTGCAACAGTACTGATCGTTTCGGGCGTTCCTTCAGCAATTATCTTACCGCCGCCAGCACCACCTTCAGGGCCGAGGTCGACTACCCAGTCGGCCGTTTTGATGACGTCGAGATTATGCTCGATCACGACAATGGTATTGCCCTGATCCCGCAAGCGGTGCAGAACGGCCAGAAGTTGCTTAACGTCATGGAAATGCAGTCCGGTCGTAGGTTCGTCGAGGATGTAGAGGGTCTTCCCGGTACTGCGCTTGGATAGCTCCCGCGACAGTTTGATGCGCTGGGCTTCACCGCCGGACAAGGTTGTGGCGCTTTGCCCTAGGCGTATATAGCCAAGTCCGACATCAAGCAGTGTGTCCAGCTTTCGCTTTACGACCGGGACGGCGCTGAAAAACTCCGCTGCTTCCTCGATGCTCATTTGCAGGACTTCCTGGATTGACTTGCCTTTGTAACGGATATCAAGCGTCTCCCGGTTGTAGCGGGCGCCCTTGCAGACATCGCAGGGTACGTAGACGTCTGGCAGGAAGTGCATTTCTACCTTGATCAGGCCATCGCCCTGACAGGCTTCGCAGCGGCCTCCCCGGACATTAAACGAAAAGCGCCCGGGCTTGTAGCCGCGTGCTCGCGCTTCCGGGGTTACGGCGAACAATTCCCTGATGGGTGTGAACAGCCCCGTGTAAGTCGCCGGGTTGGATCGCGGAGTCCGGCCGATCGGGCTCTGGTCGATATCGATGACTTTGTCAAAATGCTCCAGCCCCTCAATAGATTTGTAGGGAGAAGCTTCCCGGCTACTGCCGTTAAGATGATTGGCTGCAGCAGGATAGACCGTATCATTGATCAGTGTGGACTTGCCTGACCCGGATACGCCGGTAATGCATGTGAACAGCCCCACCGGGATGCGCGCAGTGATCTTCTGCAGATTATTCCCGCTGGCACCGATGACGGTCAGTTGTGATTCCGGGTCGCACGCTGTCCTGTCGCGGCTGACATCAATGAGCTGGGTACCTGATAGATACTGGCCAGTGATGGAGGCGGGGTTCTGTTCAATTTCATCCGGAGTCCCTTCCGCGACAATCAAGCCACCGTTGACCCCTGCACCGGGTCCGAGATCCACGACGTGATCCGCGCTGCGAATTGCCTCTTCATCGTGTTCTACGACAATGACAGTGTTGCCCAGGTCACGCAGTTGCTCCAGTGTTGCCAACAGGCGCGAGTTATCCCGCTGGTGCAGGCCGATGGAGGGTTCGTCCAGTACGTACATCACGCCCACCAGGGCCGAGCCGATCTGTGATGCGAGCCTGATGCGCTGTGCTTCGCCGCCGGACAGGGTTTCAGCGGAGCGGTCCAGGGACAGGTAATCAAGGCCAACGTTGGCCAGAAAACCAAGTCGCTGTGTGATTTCCAGGGTGATCTTGGTAGCAATTTCAGCAGCCTGGCCGGTCAGTTCGAGTGACGTGAAATAGCCCAGTGCCTCATCTATGGGCAGGTTGGACAGATTGTGTATGGCCTTATCACCGATAAAGACATGGCGTGCTTCTTCTCTCAGGCGGCTACCATGGCAGGATTCACATTCATGCACCGACAGGTAGCGTGCCAGTTCTTCACGCACAGTCTGGGAGTCAGTCTCCTTGTAGCGGCGTTCCATGTTTGGAATCACACCTTCGAAGGGGTGTGTCCTGGTGTGGCCGCGCATGTTGTGAAAACGAAAAGTAATATCTTCCGACCCACTGCCGTAAAGAATGGATTTGCGGACTTTTCGCGGCAACTCTTCGAACGGGGTGTTGATGTCGAATCCATAGTGCTTGGACAAATTCGTCAGCAGATTGAAATAAAAACCGTTGCGCCGGTCCCATCCTGCGATGGCACCCGCGGCCAGGCTCAGGGACGGATCACGCACCACCCTGCGCTCATCAAACAACTGGCGCACGCCCAGTCCATCGCATTCCGGGCAGGCGCCTGCCGGGTTGTTGAATGAAAACAGGCGCGGTTCAAGTTCGCTGAGTGAGTAGCCGCATTCGGGGCAGGCGAAACGGGCAGAAAATATCTGCTCCATGCTTTCGCCCTCACGAGGCTGGGTCAGGGTTCTCACCAGTCCGTCACTCAGTTCGAGGGCGGTTTCAAAGGACTCGGCCAGGCGCTGTTCAATACCTTCCTTGACCACCACGCGGTCTACTACTGCCTCGATGGTATGCTTGAGGTTTTTCTTCAGTTCAGGAGCTGTCTCAAGGTCTGTGACATGCCCGTCTATGCGTGCCCTGATGTATCCCTGGCTGCGCAGTTGCTCGAGGACATGGGTGTGCTCGCCCTTGCGGTCCTGGACTACCGGCGCCAGGATTAACAGGCGCTCGTTGTCATCCAGGGTCATTACCTGGTCGACCATCTGGCTGACGGTCTGTGCCTTGAGTGGCAGGTTGTGATCCGGGCAGCGCGGCTCGCCTATTCGAGCGAACAACAGGCGCAGATAATCGTGAATCTCCGTAACGGTGCCGACCGTTGAGCGGGGGTTGTGCGAGGTGCTCTTCTGTTCAATGCTGATGGCCGGTGAAAGGCCTTCGATCAGGTCTACGTCGGGTTTTTCCATCAGGGAAAGAAACTGCCTGGCGTAGGCGGAGAGTGACTCTACGTAACGGCGCTGGCCTTCCGCGTAGATGGTGTCGAAGGCGAGTGACGATTTACCCGATCCGGAGAGGCCGGTAATGACGATGAGTTTATTTCGCGGCAAATCCAGCGAGATATCCGCCAGATTATGCGTTCGTGCCCCGCGAATACGTATCTGTTCCATGCTGCGGCCGTTCTGAAGTCAATAGGATACTATAGCCTTATCAAGCACGCCGGCAAAGCGAATCCGTGCTTTCCGGCTGGTTTTAGTGCAGTTGCGGCAGGTGTTTTGAGCAGGTGATGAATGTAGAATACGGCAGTTTGAGTCTCGCAAGCACCCGTCTTACCCGATGAAGAAATCCAGACGTCCCGGCCTTCCCATGAATCCGCTGGAACGGCGCTCAGTCATGGCGCTGGCGGGCGTGTTCGGCCTGCGCATGCTGGGTCTGTTTCTGATCCTGCCGGTGTTTGCGCTGTATGCCGATTCACTCGAGGGCAATACTGCCTTGTTGACCGGCCTGGCAATCGGCGCGTACGGCTTAACCCAGGCCATTTTCCAGATTCCCTTTGGATTGCTGTCTGACAAGTGGGGCCGTAAACCGGTTATCGCTGCAGGGCTGCTGATTTTTGCCATCGGCAGCGTTGTGGCGGCCATGTCCGATACGATTACCGGCGTGATTATCGGCCGCGCATTACAGGGAATGGGCGCGATCGCCGCAGCAGTGATTGCGCTCGTATCGGACCTGACGCGCGAAGAGCAGCGAACCAAGGCCATGGCCATGATTGGCATGACGATTGGATTCTCGTTTTTTCTCGCCCTGATGCTGGGGCCGCTGCTGGACAGCAGCATTGGCGTTCCCGGTATATTCTGGCTCACAGCGATTCTGGCCATGGCCGGTATCGGCATCACTTACCTGGTGGTCCCGGACCCGGTAAGCAGTCATGCCAGTCTTACCCGTGACCCGCTAGGCAAGCAGTTCAGGGATATCCTCAAGGATCACCATTTGTTGCGGCTGGACTGGGGTATTTTCAGCCTGCACCTGGTTCTGACAGCCCTGTTCGTCGCCATGCCTGTCACCCTGGTCGAGCAACTCGGATTTGAACGGCAGATGCACTGGCAGATATACCTGCCGGTTATCCTGTTGTCCGTAGTCGGAATGCTGCCCATGATTTTCCTGACTACGCGCAAGAAAAATATTCCCCGCATCTTCATCCTCGGTATCCTGCTGATGCTCATATCGGAGTTTCTGCTGCTGTCCGGATCACAGGGCTCCGCCGCAATTTTTATCGTGGGTATGCTGATCTGGTTTACCGGCTTCAATGTACTCGAGGCCCTGATGCCGTCTCTCGTGTCGCGCCTGGCACCCGTAACCAACAAGGGCGCGGCGATTGGTGTCTACAACAGTGCAGAATTTTTCGGCGCCTTTCTGGGCGGCGTCTTCGGGGGATTGATTATGGGCATATACGGCAGTGCGGGTGTATTCCTGATGAGCGCAGCCGTCATGGTCGTATGGCTGCTGGTCATGCTGCCGGCGAGTCCGCCGAAACTGCTGGAAACAGAGGTTCTGCGGCTGCCTGCCGGTACACTCGAAGAGACTGATGAAATCGTGCGTCAGCTGGGAACTGTTACCGGGGTCGCAGAAGCCATACATGTGGCCGGGCAGGGTATTGTTTATCTTAAAGTGGACCGTGAAACACTGGATAGAGACGCGCTCGCAAAGTATGCTAGCGGGTCACGCGAACAAGCGTGAACCAGCAATGAGAACAGGGGCATTCAGTGGATGAGGCCCTATTTAATAATTTTGGAGGAAGCAGGACATGGCAAGAGGCGTAAACAAAGTGATTCTGGTAGGAAACCTGGGCAATGACCCTGAGGTACGCTACTCCCCGGACGGCAAGCCGGTTGCCAAAATCACCCTTGCAACTAGCGAGCAATGGAAGGATCGCAACACGGGTGAACAGCAGGAAAAGACAGAATGGCATCGAGTCGTTTTCTTCGGACGTCTCGCTGAAATTGTCGGCGAGTATCTCAAGAAAGGTCGCCAGATATATGTTGAAGGCAAATTGCAGACGAACAAGTGGCAGGGTCAGGATGGCCAGGATCGCTATACGACAGAGATTGTCGCTAACGAAATGCAAATGCTCGGCGGGCGTCAGGGCGGAGATGAAGGCTCCTGGAACAGTTCAAGGCCGGCCAGCGGCGGGAAGCCAGCCAGTCCTGCTCCTGCGTCAGGCGGAGATATCGGCGACTTCGACGATGATGTGCCGTTCTGATCCTGAAACGTCCCAGGCATACCATCATGAACCCGGGCCTGGCCCGGGTTCATGCGTTAAAGGCTAGCTAAAATGAATCTGTCGTTTACCGACAAGCACGTCCCGGTTCTGCTCATCATCGTAATTGCCGTCGTCGCATTTATCGCGCTCGATCTGGATATGAAGATGCCGGAAGCTGAGCTCGATGCACGTCCTCCTGTGCAAAATGCGGAGTTCCAGCGTCTGGTCAGCTTCAGGGATGCAGCCCGCGCGGCAGGCATCGTTTTCAATCTGCCGCAATGGCCGGCGACACCTGATGCGGTTCAGCTCTACCTGCAGCATGCGATAGATAGTTCAGATGAACGGCTGAATCGTATTCCCGGTGTTGAGCCCTACCTTGCCTCGTTCAGAAACACGGTACAGGCCTTCGAAACGGCATTTTATCCCGCTGAAGATGCCCGGGGCGTGGTCAACCTGATGGCCGAAGTTCATCCCGATGAAGCTATGCGCAGTGCCGCTCGCGAGGCGCTTGACCACTACAGTAGATGGAGAATTACTGCGGAATCCCGGGACGATGTTTACAGGGTAATCAAGACTTACGCAGATACCGAACCGCCGCTGGGCAGCGAGGATGAAAGGCTGCTTAAGGATGTCATGCGACAGTACCGGCGCAACGGTATGGAACTGGAAGCGTACAAGCGGTCCGAGTTGAAGCGATTGAGGACCGAGCTTGAAGTCGTTGAGAACGAGTTTTCCGCCAACCTGAATGAGGCGGACCTGTATGTCGAACTGGCAGTGGACAAACTTGCTGGGATACCGGCAGAGTTACTCGAAGAACACGCATCATTGGCTGAAAGCGGCAACTATCGCATCAACGTCAATGTCCGCTGGGTCTATGACTTGTTGATGAAGCAGGCGAGCGACGAGCAGACTCGCCATATGCTGGCCACAGCCCGCTACCAGAGGGCGAAAGATGAAAACCTTCCCCTGGTGAAGCAGATGCTCTCACTGCGTGCACGTATTGCAAAGATGCTGGGCTACGATCACTGGGCTGACTACCGCACAGAAGTCGCGATGGCCGGAACTGCCGGAAAATCGCTGGAATTCCAGCAGCAATTAAGCAAAGGCCTGCAAGCGAAATTCGAGCAGGAGCTCGAAGCACTGCGCGACCTGAAAGCCGGAGATACCTGTGACGTGGACGCGGAGATTGCCTACTGGGATGTCCCGTACTATGTCAATCGGCTCAAGCTCGCCATGTTCGGAATCGATGCCCGGGAGTTGAAGAACTACTTTCCAATGGACCGTGTGCTGGCCGGGATCATGGATACCTTCTCGGAATTGTTCGGTATCGAATTTACCCGCGTGTATGCACCGGAGCGATGGGATGACGCGCTGCGTCTTTACGCCCTCACTGACGCGGGCAGCGGCGTGCCCCTGGGGCTTCTATACATGGACCTGTTTCCTCGCGCGGGCAAATACAACCACTTTGCGCACTTCTCGATAACAACGGGAAAACGCCTGGACGATGGTCGCAGGCAACGACCGGTCAGTGCGCTGGTCGGCAACTTTCCGCCACCGGGTGAAGACCGGCCGTCACTGCTTTCACTGGAAGACGTGGAAACACTGTTTCATGAGTTCGGCCATGCCTTGCATGCCTTGCTCTCTACAGCAAGCTATGCCCGCTTTTCTGGTACAAACGTCCCCGCAGACTTTGTCGAGGTACCCTCACAGCTGCTGGAATACTGGATGCGCGACAAGGCAGTCGTGGAAGGTTTTGCCGTCGATTACCGTGATCCGCAGCGGGCCATCCCTGCGGAGGTGCTGGCTGGTCTCAAGGACGCCCGTATGGCGAGCATCGCCTTGTTCGAGCGGCGCCAGTTGGCCTACAGCATGATTGATACGAAACTGCATATGCTTGGCAAGCCTGACAAAAAACGCAGTCTGACACGATACGCAAATTCAATCGGAGCAAAAGCCTACCTGGCTTTTCCTGATGATACGGCCATGCTGGCGTCCTTCGGTCACCTGGATGGTTATGATGCAAGCTATTATGGTTATGCGTGGTCAAGAGCAATCGCTTCAGACCTGGTGTCCTTGTTCAGGGAGAGCCCTGATGGCCTGGTGGATGTCCGCCTTGGCAGGCGTCTGTACAACGAGATTTTTGCTCCGGGTTCATCGCGCGACGAGGAATACTCGATAGAATCTTTCCTGGGCAGGAAACGGTCGATGCAGTCTTTCTTTGCATCGCTGGGCATCGAGCAGTAGTTTCTCCGGCTAATCACCCTGTGATGCGCGCAAAGAGGTAATAAAACTATGAAGGCCAGTCCACCGGATACGCTGCAGTTGATGCGCGAGATCGTTGCCGTTCCCTCTGTCAGCAGTGTCAGCCCGGATATCGACATGGGTAACCAGGGCGTCATCAACAAGCTGGCAGGCTGGCTGGAAGACCTCGGGTTTCACGTAGAAGTCCTGCCCCTGGTTGCGAATCCAGACAAGGCAAACCTCATTGCAACACTGGGAAAAGGGCAGGGTGGTCTCGTTCTCGCCGGCCACACCGATACGGTACCGTTCGACGAATCGCGCTGGCACTACAATCCCCTTGACCTGACCGAGGCGGACGGCCGCCTGTACGGCATGGGCACCTGTGACATGAAAGGATTCTTTGCCCTTGCTATCGCCGCCGCACGCCGTTACTCAGCTGCAGCTCTGCAGGCGCCACTGGTGATAGTAGCCACCGCCGATGAAGAGTCGACGATGAACGGCGCTCGCGAACTGGCAGCAAGCGGTCGACTGCAGGCGGGCCACGTTGTTATCGGTGAACCTACGGGCCTCAGACCTGTTCGCATGCACAAGGGCATGATGATGGAAGCGATACGGCTGGTGGGGCGATCCGGACATTCCAGCGACCCATCCCTGGGCGTGAATGCAATGGAAGGCATGCACCGTGTGCTGGCTGATGTCCTGGCCTGGCGCGATGAGTTGCAGCAGCGCTACCGGGATGACGCCTTTGCCGTTGCCTCACCAACGCTAAACCTGGGAAGGATTTTCGGTGGAGATAATCCAAACCGCATCTGTGCGCACTGTGAGCTGCACTACGATCTGCGTCCCCTGCCGGGGATGCTGCCGGATTCACTGCGGGATGAAATCGGCCGCAGATTAACCGCACTGACGGGCGGTTCCGGTCTTGAACTGGAAATGTATACCCTGATGGAGAGCGTGCCGCCTTTCGAGTCGTCGCCGGCCTCGGCCATTGTGGCCGCGGCAGAAGAATTAACCGGCACGGCAGCCGAGTCTGCTGCCTATTCGACCGAGGCACCTTTTTTTAAACAGTGCGGAATGGACACTGTGGTGCTGGGGCCGGGTGATATTGCGCAGGCGCATCAGCCGGATGAATTTATCGCGCTGAATCGTATTCAACCCACGGTGGTCCTGCTGGATGGATTGATACGGCGGTTTTGCGTTCAAGCCGGTTCAAGTTGATTGTGCCGGGAATTGCGCTGGTCGATTCTGGCAATACCGTTACAATGAAGCGCGTTGAAGGCTATGCAGGCCTATTGCTCTTTCACCCGGGAGTTTACATTTAATGAATCCAATAACTGTTGAACACAACGTCACGCCGGCCAAGCTCGATGTCCTGTATGTTGACGGCTGGCCGATATGGTCAAAGGGCGTGTCTGAATTCGACTGGCTCTACGAACAGCAGGAAACATGTTACGTTCTCGAAGGCACCGCTGTCATAACACCTGAGGACTGTGAACCGGTCACCATCACCAGTGGTGATCTGGTGGTATTTCCCCGTGGCATGAAATGCGTCTGGAAAATCACGAAGCCGATCAGGAAGCACTACAAGTTCGATACGGCCGACTGATCGGCATGTCTCCGCCAATCGCATATTGCCAGCGGGGGCCGAAAATAAGATGATGTTCCTGTCTCTTATACACATCTCCGAGCCCACGAGACATTGAG
>JARFQC010000137.1 GCA_029287965.1 Arenicellales bacterium | reverse complement strand
ACCGAGTCCAACAGCCTTCTATCCAAGCGAGGCAATGTAACGGTGGATCGTCGTACCAACACCCTGCTGATCCAGGATACCGCGTCAAAAATCAAGGAAGTCAGAAAGCTGATCGCGCAGCTTGATAAGCCTGTAAAGCAGGTCATGATCGAGACCCGCATCGTCGAGGCGCTGGATGACTGGGGCAGGACACTGGGTGTCAGGCTGGGCGTCGCCAACTACAACAAGAATTTCAATTTCCCACATGGGGCTGATAACTCAGCCGGACAAGGTATTACATCGGGTTCCATTGAAACTAATACACAGATATTCAATACCGTGAATGGCACTGACTTCGGTGGAGGTGATGAGGGCATTCCAACAACGTCTGATTCTCTGAATGTCAATCTGCCTTCAACCGGCCTGGGCAACTTCCTCTCCGGCACAATGGCGTTCTCTCTTGCGAAGTTCCTGCCTGGCTATGGGCAACTGCTCAACGTTGAATTGTCGGCCCTGGAAGCAGAAGGCAAGGGCAAGATCATTGCCAGTCCACGCTTGATTACGGCCAATAATGAAGAGGCACACATCGAGCAGGGCAAGGAGCGCATCTTCACGACCAACGTACTGGGTGTGGGTAGCGTTGTGACCAAGAAAGCGGTGCTCGGCCTGACAGTTACACCGCAAATTACACCTGACAATCGGATTATCCTGGATGTGTTCATTACCAAGGACGATTTCGAATCTCCGGTTGACCCAACCATCAACACCAAGCAGATTGAAACCCAAATCCTGCTGGATAATGGTGAGACGGCTGTGATTGGCGGCATTTACCAGGAAACCACGTTGACCGACGTGACCAAGATTCCATTGCTTGGTGACATACCTGCAATCGGTGTCTTCTTCCGTAACAAGTCAACAGCAATCGAGAAAACCGAGCTGCTGTTCTTCCTGACGCCGAAGATCATCACACCGTCGTTTGGTTTTGCAGCGAATTGATTTATTCCTGACAAACCTGTATTCAGACAAACACTGTGGCCGATTCCGGTCACAGTGTTTTTTTATGCATTGGAGACAGCGTGTCTGATAACATATTTCTTGTCGGGCCCATGGGCGTGGGAAAAACTACCGTTGGCAGCCAGCTTGCACGGATGCTTAGGTATGAATTCATTGATTCAGACCAGGAGATCGAAAAGCATACCGGCGCCTCAATCAGCCTGATCTTCGATATCGAAGGCGAGGACGGATTCAGGGTTCGCGAAGCGCGCATGATCGACGAGCTCACCGGGAGGAAGCATATTGTCCTTTCCACCGGCGGAGGGTCTGTGCTCAACGAGGTATCCAGGCAACACCTGCGCAGCAGAGGCTTTACTATTTACCTCAAGGCATCAAACGAACTCCTGCATGAACGCCTGCAGAAAAGCCGTAATCGCCCCTTGATGGAAACCGATGACAAACTGGCTGTCATAGAGAAACTGACTGAAGAGCGCGAGCCGCTATACCTTGCTGTCGCCGATGCAACGGTATTGACTGATGGCCGTTCCGCTCATGACGTTGCCCAGGAAATTCATCGCCTTTACACAAATAACTGATCATGACGACACTTAATGTAGATCTTGGTGACCGTTCCTACCCGATCCTTATTGACCGGGAACTGATAGGAAGTGTGGGCCTGTTGAAGCAGTACATACCGGCACGTCAGGTGATGGTCGTCAGCAACGAAACGGTTGCCCCTCTGTACCTCGACAAACTGCTGTCCACGCTCACGGATTTCGAGGTTCACACGCACATCCTTCCGGATGGCGAGGAATTCAAAAATCTGCAGATTCTGGATGGCATCTTTGATGCCTTGCTAAAAGTGCCGTGTGACCGCGAGGTGACACTGATTGCACTGGGGGGAGGTGTTGTAGGTGATATCACGGGCTTTGCTGCAGCCTGCTACCAGAGAGGCGTTCCGTTTATCCAGATACCGACAACATTGCTAGCCCAGGTGGATTCGTCTGTCGGGGGTAAAACCGCGGTTAATCATCCACGTGGTAAGAATATGATCGGCGCCTTCTACCAGCCCCGTTGCGTCGTCGCGGATACGGGCAGCCTGGATACCCTGGACGACAGGCAGCTGTCTGCCGGCCTGGCGGAAGTGATCAAGTACGGACTAATTCGTGATCCCGGATTTTTTTCCTGGCTCGAGGAAAACATGGATGCACTGGTAGACAGAGATGCGGCAGCCCTGTCGTATTGCATTGAACGTTCATGCAGAAACAAGGCCGAGGTGGTTGCTCAGGATGAGCATGAGGCCGGCGTCCGTGCATTGCTCAACCTTGGGCATACTTTTGGACATGCAATTGAAGCCGGCATGGGTTACGGCAACTGGCTGCATGGTGAAGCAGTAGCTACCGGTATGCTGATGGCGGCCGACTTGTCCAGGCGCTCCGGCTGGTTGAGCGACCAGGATGTATACCGGACAGGTGCATTGCTGAAGCGTGCGGGTCTGCCTGTCGTGCCGCCATCTGAACTCACTGCTTCGCGCTACAGGGACCTCATGAAAGTCGACAAGAAGGTCAAGTCGGGCCATATCAGGCTGGTGCTGCTGAAGTCGATCGGCGAGGCCTTTGTCTGTGATGACTATGATGAAGCGCTGCTGAACCAGACCCTCAGCGCTCAGACCATCTACTGAGTATCCACCGTGCAGAAACTGGCCCCTTACAGTGCAGATCCGCAACATTCCAGGGGTCGGGCTGTAGCAGAAGAAAGCCCGGCTTATCGCAGCGAGTTTCAGCGTGACAGGGACCGGATTATCCATTCAGCGGCATTTAGAAGGCTGGAGTACAAGACTCAGGTGTTCGTCAACCACGAAGGCGACCTGTTCCGAACCCGGCTTACCCATTCCATTGAAGTTGCCCAGATTGCGCGCTCTATTGCCAGGGTTATGGACCTCAACGAAGATCTTACCGAGGCGATATCGCTTGCCCATGACCTTGGGCACACCCCTTTCGGGCATAGCGGTCAGGATGCATTGAATGCCTGCATGAAAGAATACGGCGGCTTTGAACACAATCTTCAGTCATTGCGCGTGGTGGACCTGCTGGAGGAAAAGTATGCCGAGTTTCCCGGGCTTAACCTGACCTACGAAAGCCGTGAAGGGATACTCAAGCACTGTTCCATCCCCAATGCCCGTCATCTGGGCGAGATTGGCCAGCGCTTCATCGATGCAAAGCAGCCCGGGCTGGAAGCGCAACTGGCGAATCTCGCGGATGCCATCGCCTACAACAACCATGATGTTGATGATGGCCTGCGCTGCGGCCTGATTACAGTGGAGCAGCTGCGCGAGGTAAAACTGTTTGCCGAACAATATCAGTCAGTCATCAGCATGTATCCTAACCTCGATAACCGGCGTGTCATCCATGAAACCGTCCGTCGAATGATCAACTATCTGATTGTTGACCTGGTAGAGACCAGCCAGGCGGTTATACGGGATTCCGGAGTCCAGTGCATTGATGATGTACGCGCCTACCCCAGCCCGTTGATTGCACACAGTGAGCGTGTTCTTGGCGAGGCGTTGGAACTCAAGCAGTTCCTGCGCCATAACCTTTATAGCCACTATCGCGTTCTGCGCATGAGCAAGAAAGCGGCGAAAGTAATCTCTGACTTGTTCGATGCCTTTCTGGATGACTATCGGCTGCTGCCTGAGCATTACCACTCGCTGTCGGCAGAGATGGCGGGGGACTCGCTTGCGTCGCTTGCCCGGGTCATAGCCGACTATGTCGCCGGCATGACTGACCGGTTTGCGATAAGCGAGTATCGCAGGTTGTTCGAGCCAGGTGAGTTGACCTAGTGCTGATGTCCGGCACCAGTTACAGAGATCTTTATCTGCACCTATGACTCGCGGCAAGCACGATTACGATGTCATTATCATCGGCTCCGGTCCTGCCGGAGAGGGTGCTGCAATGAAGCTGGCCAAATCAGGCAAGCGTGTCGCGGTCATAGAAAAGTACGATCAGGTAGGAGGCGGCAGTACCCACTGGGGCACTATTCCGAGCAAGGTGCTGCGCCATCAGATCCAGATGCTGGCCGATTACAGGCATCACCCTCTGTTCCAGGGTTTTGAAGAGCGCCCCAGGCCCGGTTTGACCATGCTGCTCGACGCTGCGCGTTCCGTGATAAGCAAACAGGTGGCCTTGTCGAACCGTTATTATGACAGGAACCATGTGAGCGTGGTGTACGGGCATGCCAGGTTGCTCAACAGTACGACGGTTGAAGTCGCGAATGATAATGGCACTACGGAGCATCTGGCAGCTGATTATATTGTCATCGCTACCGGGTCGAGGCCTTATCATCCTGAGAGTGTCGACTTTGCTCACCCTCGCATCCACGACAGCTCATCCATCCTGTCGCTTGATCATACCCCTTCCTCGGTGACGATATACGGTGCGGGTGTAATAGGCTGCGAGTATGCGTCGATATTCTGCAACCTGGACATCAAGGTAAACCTGGTCAATACGCGCGGTCACCTGTTGTCATTTCTGGACGACGAAATCACCGATGCTCTCGGTTATCACCTGAGGGAACAGGGTACACTGATCCGGCACAATGAAGAATTTGATACGGTGCATGCAGACGATAGCGGCGTCGTACTGACCTGCCGTTCCGGAAAGAAGTTTCGTACCGATCAGCTCTTATGGGCGAACGGTCGCACCGGCAACTCGGATGAACTCGGTCTCGAGAATACTGATGTCGAACTGGATTCGCGAGGTTATATTCGCGTCGATGAGCAATACAGAACCGGAGAAACCAGTATATATGCCGTCGGTGATGTAATCGGTCCGCCAGGGCTGGCCAGCGCCAGTTATGACCAGGGACGGCTGGTCGGTGCAAGAATTGCGGATCCACAAGGACACTGGGAGCTGACCAGTGAATTCCCGACCGGA
>JARFQC010000159.1 GCA_029287965.1 Arenicellales bacterium | reverse complement strand
GCCACGCCTGAGTTGTGACAGGACACGTTTCTGGATGCCATTGCCGGCATAGGAAAGCACCTCGCCGGCGGTGGTGTTATCGTCATTGATGCGACCCGGCGGAGCGGGGATATCTGCGGGTTCGGTTTGCTGTCGCCGGTGAGGCGGGGGTTTGCGGCTGGCAGGTGCCTTGCGCGTCTGGCTGACAGGGCGGGCATCGGGAAAATGACGACTCATGAAGTCGTCATCGTCCTCGTCGCCGGTCATGCTGGGCGGCCGGCTGTCAGGCGTTTTTCAGGCCGGCCAGGTAGCGCTCCGCATCCAGTGCGGCCATGCAGCCGGTGCCGGCCGATGTAACGGCCTGGCGATACACGTGGTCCATGACGTCACCCGCGGCAAACACACCGGCGACGCTGGTCGCGGTCAGGTTGCCTTCATCACCGCAATGCGTGGTGATATAGCCGCCTTTCATGTCGAGCTGGCCTTCGAAAATGCCTGTGTTGGGGGCATGCCCGATCGCAATGAAGACACCGTGTACGTCAATATCCTGTGTTGCGTCCTCGTCCTTGGTGCTTCTCAGGCGCACACCGGTGACGCCGGCGTCATCGCCGAGGACCTCGTCGAGTACATGTGACCAGGCAATGTTGACGTTGCCCTTGTCCGCCCGTTCCTTTATCTCGTCGGCAAGTATGGCTTCTGCGCGCAGTTCGTCACGCCGGTGTACGAGGGTCACCTCCGAAGCGATATTGGACAGGTACAGGGCTTCTTCCACGGCCGTGTTGCCGCCGCCTATAACCGCGACCGGCTTGTTCTTGTAGAAAAAACCGTCGCAGGTTGCGCAGGCGGAAACACCGCGGCCTTTATAGGCTTCTTCGGAAGGCATGCCCAGGTACATCGCCGATGCGCCGGTGGCAATGATCAGGGCATCGCAGGTATAGCTGCCGCTGTCACCGGTCAATTGCAGGGGACGGGTGCTGAAATCGACGGCATTGATGCTGTCGAAGATGATCTCGGTGCCGAAGCGTTCTGCATGGCGGCGCATGCGGTCCATCAGTTCGGGGCCCTGCACGCCTTCCGCATCGCCCGGCCAGTTGTCGACGACGGTGGTCGTGGTCAGCTGCCCCCCCTGTTCAAGGCCGGTTACCATGACCGGTTCGAGGTTGGCGCGCGCAGCATAGACAGCAGCTGTATAGCCGGCCGGGCCGGAACCGATAATCAACAGCCGGCAGTGTTTGCTCTCTGTCATTTTTCAATCTCTCCAGTGCAGAATCAGGTATAAAAAAATGGTATGTTACGCGATCGGTTTTTACAGGGCAAAATGGACCAGGACAGGCAATGAAGGTAGGCATTCCCAGGGAGATAAAGCCCATGGAAGGGCGCGTCGCACTCGTCCCTTCAGCCGTAGCAGACCTGGTCAAGGCCGGTCATAGCGTTACAGTGGAGCAGGGCGCCGGACGCCTCAGCGGCTATTCCGATGAAGATTACCGCCGGGCCGGTGCCAGCCTGGCCGCCGATGCGGCTTCCGTGTACGGCGGTGCTACACTGATCGTCAAGGTCAAGGAACCGGTCGCCGACGAATACCCGTTGCTCAGGCCGGATCACATTCTCTTTTCCTACCTGCATCTTGCTGCCGTCCCCCAGCTGGCTGAACACCTGGTCAACACGGGTCTCACCGCGGTGGCGTTTGAAACGGTCATGGTCGACGGGGAACTGCCTTTGCTCGCCCCGATGAGCGACGTGGCAGGCCGTGTCGCCGTACAGATTGGCACGACTCTGCTGCATCGCCAGCATGGCGGTAATGGCATTTTACTGGGCGGCTTACCCGCGGCCCATCGCGGGCATGTCGTCATTCTCGGTGCAGGCAATGCCGGTGGCAATGCCGCGATCCTCGCTCGCAACCTGGGCACACTGGTCACCGTGTTCGACCGCAAGCGCGCCAAGCAGCTGCACATGCGGGCACTGGGTGACAACGTCACCGCACTGTATCCCTACCATGACGACCTGGCCCGGGCGATTGCCGATGCTGACCTGGTAATCGGGGCTGTACTGAAACCCGGTGCCAGGGCGCCGCACATCGTTTCGCGGGAAATGGTCAAAAGCATGCGGCCTGGCAGTGCCATAGTAGATATCGCGGTGGACCAGGGCGGCTGCGTCGAAACCACCCATCCGACCGACTACACCGCGCCCACATATGTTGAAGAAAACGTGACTCACTTTGCCGTGACCAATATGCCTGCCGCTGTACCCCGCTCGGCATCACAGGCCCTGTCTGCCGAAGTGGCACCGTATGCCATGTTGCTGGCGGACGGCGAGCTCGACGACAATCCGGCCCTGCAACAGGGCATTAACATACAGCAGGGGAAGGTGGTACATCCTGCCGTTGCTGAATCGCTGGAGCAGTCCTGATGGCACAGGCCAGGCGCAAGAAAAAGAAACAGCCGCTGAAGGCACCGGAGCTGCACCCCAAGGTGAAGTCGGGGCTGCGTGAAGTCGTGCTGTTCATACTCAGTGTCATTGCACTGTTCCTGTTCATTTCCCTGATCAGCTTTTCCGCCCAGGATCCCGGCTGGTCGCACAGCGCCGACAATGGCAGCGTGAATAATCTCGGCGGCACGGCCGGGGCCTATTTCGCCGACCTGTTCCTGAGCCTGTTCGGGCTGATGGCCTACCTGTTTCCGATCATGCTGATGTGGCTGGTCGTGAGGATATATCGTCAGAAGGCCAACCTGCTGCCAGATGGCCTGCACACACGTATAGCCGTCATCAGTGGCTTTTTCCTCACCCTGATCGGCGGCAGTGGTCTTGCCGGGATGCACTTCGAGGCTCCCGGTGCCGTGGATGCCTACCTGTCCGGCGGCTACCTGGGCGGTTTCCTGAACTCCATGCTTGCTCCTGCATTTGGCCAGGTCGGTGCCACGCTGCTGCTGCTTGCCATGTTCCTGTCCGGCATCACGCTGTTGACCGGCCTGTCCTGGTTCTGGCTGATGGACACCACGGGAAAATACACCCTGTTGGCGTATGACCGGATAAAAGAGCTGCTGTCCGGTCTGCTGCAGAAAAAGGCCACCCAGAAGCTGGTCGAGGAGCGTCGCCAGCAGGTCAAGAACGCGCGGCGCAGCATGGAGCGCAAGAAGCCGGTACGCATAGAACCGAAGATCAACCGCCCGGAGCAAAGCCAGCGCAAGGAGCGGGAAAAGCAGAGCGACATGTTTGCCAAGACATCCAGCAGCCTGCTGCCGAACCTGGCCCTGCTGGACCCGGCGCCGGAGCATACCGGTTCGTATTCCAAGGAGGCACTGGAAACGCTGTCCCGCATGCTGGAGGTCAAGCTGCGTGACTTCAATATCGAGGTGCAGGTCGTCGAGGTGCAGCCCGGACCGGTCATCACCCGTTTCGAGATCGACCCGGCGCCCGGTATCAAGGCCAGCCAGATCGCCAACCTGGCCAACGACCTGGCCCGTTCGCTGTCCGTGATCAGCGTGCGTGTGGTCGAGAACATTCCCGGCAAGCCCTACGTGGGCATCGAGATACCAAACGAGAACCGCGAGACAGTAGGCTTTGTTGAAGGCATTTCCTCGCGTGCCTACGAAGATACGACAACCCCGCTGGCACTGCTGCTCGGTAAGGACATCAGCGGTGCGCCAGTCGTCACCGACCTGTGCCGCATGCCTCACCTGCTGATTGCAGGTACCACCGGTTCCGGTAAGTCGGTATGCATCAATGCCCTGATCCTGAGCATCATTTTCAAGTCGACCCCGAAAGACGTGCGCATGATCCTGGTGGATCCGAAAATGCTCGAGCTGTCCGTGTACGACGGCCTGCCGCATCTGCTGGCGCCGGTTGTTACCGATATGAAAAAGGCCTCCAACGCGCTGCGCTGGGCGATTGCGGAAATGGAACGCCGCTATCAGCTGATGGCCGGCGTGGGCGTGCGCAACCTGTCAGGGCTGAACCGCAAGATCAAGGAGGGGATTAAACAGAAAACCCCGGTTATGAATCCGTTGACCGCACCGGGTGACGAACCGGAGGAACTGCAGGAACTGCCCTACATCGTCATCATCGTTGATGAGCTGGCAGACCTGATGATGGTGGTCGGCAAGAAGCTGGAAGAACTCATCGCGCGCATTGCCCAGAAGGCCAGGGCAGCAGGCATACACCTGGTGCTGGCAACGCAGCGGCCTTCCGTCGATGTCATTACCGGCTTGATCAAGGCCAACATCCCGTCGCGTATCTCCTTCCAGGTGCCGTCAAAAGTGGATTCGAGAACGGTACTCGACCAGGGTGGCGCCGAGAGCCTGCTGGGCCAGGGTGACATGCTGTTCCTGCCGCCGGGGGCAGGGGTGCCAGTGCGCGTGCATGGTGCCTTCGTCTCCGATGATGAAGTGCACCGCGTGGTCAAGCAGCTAACCAGCACTCTCCAGCCGGAGTATGACGAAACCGTTCTGGAAGAGCCGCAAAGCGATGGCGGCACGTACGGCGGTGAGGGCGGCGACGCCGAGCAGGATGCGCTGTATGACCAGGCCGTCGCCTTCGTTACCCAGTCGCGTCGTGCATCCATCTCTTCCGTGCAGCGTAAATTGCGCGTCGGTTACAACCGCGCTGCGAGGATGATCGAGACCATGGAAATGACCGGGGTCGTGACACCGGCCGACGGCACGGGCAAGCGTGAAGTACTCGCACCGCCGCCACCTGAAGATTGAACGGGGTGCATGTCGGCGGCATGCCTCCACTGTAACAACGACATCTCTCACTTATGACCAGACTGCGTCGCACACTCACCCGTACAGCCTTGTGGCTGGCCCTGGGTATGACCAACGCATTCGCCGATGCCACCGAGGATCTGAAACGTTTCTTCAGTGAGACAAGCAGCTACACGGCTGAATTCGAGCAGGTCGTGGTGGATGAAACGGGGGCGGAGATCGACCGTTCCGGTGGTATGTTCTGGATCGAGCGGCCCGGCCGCTTTCGCTGGGAATATTCCCGTCCCTCCGAACAGATTATTGTCGGCACGGGTGAGTCGATATGGATTTACGACGTTGAACTCGAGCAGGCTACGCAGCGCAGGTCTGCCGATGCAATCAGCCAGACACCCGCGGCCCTGTTGGCCGGAGAGGGAGAACTTGAGGCAAATTTCAGCATAGAGGGCCTTGGCCGGCATGAAGGACTCGATCGGGTGGCGATGCGTCCGCGCGACACGGATGTCGGCTTTAATGAAATACGCATCGGCTTCCGTGACGGGCGCCTGGCAGTGCTGGAGCTACAGGATGCCTTTGATCAGACTACCCGCATGCAATTCTCCGGGGTACGGGAAAACATAGACATCCCGGCGGAAAGATTCGCTTTCACGCCTCCCGCAGGGATCGACGTAATCGTGGAATAGCCGCAGCGATGCTAGCCGAAGAGAACATGAATGCACCGCTGGCAGATCGCATGCGACCCGCCTCGGTCAGCGAGTTCGCTGGCCAGGAGCACCTGCTTGGGGACGATCGTCCGATCGGCAGGATGATCGCCGCCCGGCACGCGCATTCAATGGTTCTCTGGGGGCCGCCGGGGACCGGTAAAACAACCCTGGCGCGACTGATCGCCAGGCACTCCGATGCGCGGTTTGTCACCTTGTCCGCCGTGCATGCCGGGGTGAAGGATATCCGCGAGGTCATTGAAGCGGCCAGGAGCAGCCGGGAGATCGGCGAATCGACCCTGCTGTTCGTCGACGAAGTGCACCGCTTCAACAAGTCGCAGCAGGACGGCTTCCTGCCGCATATCGAGGACGGCACCTTTGCGTTCATCGGTGCCACCACAGAAAACCCGTCCTTCGAAATCAACAACGCCTTGCTGTCGCGCCTGCGTGTCTATGTCCTCAAGTCGCTGGATGAAGCGGCAGTGATCAAGGTCATGCAGCGCGCCCTGTCCGACAAGGAACGCGGCCTGGGTGAGCGCAGGCTCAGCATCACGGACAAGGCCCTGCAGCTGCTAGCCCGTATCGCTGACGGCGATGCACGCAGGGCACTGAACATGCTCGAGATAGCGGCGGACCTCAGCGAGGAGGTAGATGGCGAATACCACATCGATGAAAGCAGCCTGCAGCTGGTGGCCGGCGATCATTTGCGCCGCTTCGACAAGGGTGGAGATGCTTTCTATGACCAGATATCGGCGCTGCACAAGTCGGTGCGGGGTTCTTCCCCGGATGGCGCATTGTACTGGCTGGCACGTATGCTGGATGGCGGCTGTGATCCGATGTACGTCGCCCGGCGCGTCGTACGCATGGCCAGCGAGGACATTGGCAACGCCGACCCCCGTGCCCTGCAGATAGCACTGGATGCCTGGCAGACGCTGGAGCGGCTGGGCAGCCCGGAAGGGGAGCTGGCACTGGCGCATGCGGTCACCTACCTGGCCAGCACGTCGAAAAGTAATGCCGTCTACACGGCCTGGAAGCAGGCGCTGGCCGACGTGAAGCGCCAGCCATCCCATCCCGTGCCCATGCATTTGCGCAATGCCCCGACCCGCCTGATGAAGGAGCTCGGTGCCGCGCGCGACTACCGTTATGCGCATGATGAACCCGAAGCCTATGCCGCCGGCGAAGACTACTTCCCTGATGACATGCAGGGCGTGAGATACTATCAGCCCGTGGATCGCGGACTGGAGAAGAAAATCGCCGAACGTCTCGCCCACCTGGAAGAGCTGGACCGCCAGTACCGGGAGCGGAACAGGTGATGCAGGTGCTCGCTATCGCTGCGGGGGGCGCTATCGGCGCGGTATTGCGTTATGGCATGTCCAACGGTGTGTACGCCCTGTTCGGGCGTTCATTTCCCTACGGCACCCTGGCCGTGAATGTACTGGGATCGCTATTGATGGGACTGCTGTTCGTCATCTTTCTTGAACGCATTACGCTTGATGTCACCTGGCGCGCGGCCATCCTGGTGGGCGGGCTAGGCGCCTTCACGACCTTCTCGACATTTTCCATCGAGACGCTCAATCTGCTCGAGGAAGGGCAGCCCGGTCTCGCTATACTCAATGCACTGCTGAGCGTGGTGCTGTGTGTCGGGGCCACCTGGCTGGGCGTCGTCATCGCGCGGCAGATTTAACCTGGGAGAGCTGCATGGATACATCTGAAGTTACTGTCGTTCGCATATACTGCCGGGAAGGCGAAGGCCGGCTCAAGGAACTGATGCATAAGCTGCATGACGACTATAAAGTGCGCGGCGTAACCGTGTTCCGGGGCACGGCAGGCTATGGCGATTCGGGAGAACTGCATACATCCAGGCTGCTGGATATCTCGCTGGATCTGCCCCAGGTGATCGAGTTTTTCGATACACCGGACAAGGTCAGTGACATCCT
>JARFQC010000058.1 GCA_029287965.1 Arenicellales bacterium | reverse complement strand
ACTCAATAAACGACCGCCATTCAACGTCCCGCACCAGCCGCGGCTGGACTGGATGATGTGGTTCATCCCGCCGCAGGGGCGCAAGCAAGACTACTGGTTCCGCATGCTACTGCGCCGCTTGCACGAAGGCTCGCCACAGGTACTGGACCTGCTCGAATACAATCCCTTTGAAAACCAGCCGCCACGTTACCTGCGGGTACTGGCATTCGACTACCGGTTTACCGATGCGCAAGAACGGGAAGCAACCGGGAACTGGTGGAAGCGCGAGTACATGGGGGTCTTTCCGTATGTGAGGCCGAGACGGCCTTGAAGGGGGGGGGCCGCAACATCATGAGATAATTAGCAGATAACATATTATTCGCAGCGACGACTGCATGGATGCAGGAGGTAGAGTAACGCATGGAGCAGTTACCGAGGCCGCGATATTCACGTAACGACTACGATTCGCTCTGCTCGAATTCCGGTTTGCTGACGCGAACGGCCTTGAACGGTTTCAGCAGGGCCGACCAGCGGATCCACTTCTTCTCGCCCAGCACCAGCATGCAGGGGGTCAGCACCAGGGTCAGGATGGTGGCAAAGGTCAGTCCTCCGGCTATCGCAGAGGACAACTGGGTCCACCACTGCGTTGACGGTGCACCGAAGCTGATATGGCGATCGATCAAGTTCACGCTCATCGCCAGCACCATGGGCATCAATCCGAGCACGGTCGTCAGGGCGGTCAGGAAGACCGGGCGCAGACGCAGTGTGCCGGTTTTGAGTGCGGCATCGACCGGCGACAGGCCCTCGTCGCGGCGGATGCGGTTATAGGTATCGATCAGGACGATATTATTGTTCACCACGATACCGGCCAAAGCAATGATGCCTAGCCCCACCATGACGATACCGAACGGCTGATTCGTCACCAGCAGGCCGATCAGCACCCCGGCAGTCGAGAATACGATGGCTGACAACACCAGTGCCGCCTGGTACAGGCTGTTGAACTGGGCGACCAGGATCACCGTCATCAGGAAGATCGCGATACCGAAGGCGGTCATCAGGAAGATACCGGCTTCGCGCTGCTCTTCGTCCTCACCCTTGAAGGTCACGCTGACGAAGGGGTCGGGCGTTTCCGTCAGGAATTTTTCCTTCAGGCCGCTGACCAGGTCATCGACCAGCAGGCCCTCTTCGACATCGGCCTTGATGATGACAACACGCTGACCGTCAACGCGCGTCACCGTGCCGGTCTTTGGTGCCGGTTCGATCGTGACGAAATTGCTGATCGGAATCTGTCCGCGCACGGTCGGCACCGTCAGGTGGTCAAGCCGGTCGAGGTTGCGTTCCGACACCGGGAAGCGCACACGGATGTCGACTTCGTCGTCGGTGTCGTCAGGACGGTAGTCTGAGACCTTGATGCCACCGGTAATCATCTGCACCGACTGGCCAAGCATGGTGACATCGGCACCGTAACGCGCTGCCTTCTCGCGATCGATCTGCAGGCGCCACTCGATGCCCGGCAGCGGCAGGCTGTCCTCTATACCTTTGAAACCCTGCACTGATTCCATTGCCTGCCTGATCTTCGCTGCAGCCGCGAGCAGTCTTTCCTGGTCACGCGAGGCGACCTGGATCTGGATGGGTTTACCCTGTGACGGTCCGTCTTCGGCCTTGAGGAACTCGATCATGACACCGGCAATATCGCTGGTCCGCTGCCGCATTTCATCAAGAATGACGCTCGCCTTGCGACGCTGCTCCCAGTCGATGAATTCAAGCTGTATTACGCCGACTACATCTTCCGCCCGATCGGTACCGGATACGCTGTTGAATGACCGGCTGCTGATTGATTTCACCTCGCGCATATCAACGATGCGGCGTTCCACCTCGCGCAGCAGGCTGTCCTTTTCATGAATGGACAGGTCGCCGCGTGCATGCAGCTGTACCTGGGCAAACTCGGGTTCGACGTCGGGGAAGAATTCCACCCCGCGACCGAACTGGCCGTACACCATGTAGGTGCCGATCAGGGCCGTCAGGGAAACCAGCAGTACCCGGCCGGGACGCTTGAGCAAGGTGCCGAGTACACGGATATAGGTTTGTTCAAACCGCCCCGACGCATGGGCCACGGCGGTCTGCGGTGTCGAGCCGCCGAGACTGGCGCCCAGTACCGGGATGAAGATCAATGCCATGGCCAGTGACGCGGTCAGGCTGATGATCACAGTTATCGGCAGGTACTTCATGAACTGCCCCACCATGCCGGGCCAGAACAGCAACGGCAGGAAGACCGCCAGGGTGGTCATGGTCGATGCAGTGACCGGCCAGGACATGCGCTTGGAGGCTTCCTTGAATGAGTCCTTGAGTGACATGCCCTCTGCGCGATTGCGCTCGGCCAGCTCGGATATGACGATGGCTCCGTCAACCAACATGCCCACGACCAGGATCAGGCTGAACAGTACAACCATGTTGAGGGTATAGCCCAGCGATGAGATGACCAGGATGGCGGTCAGGAATGCACCGGGTATGGCGATGCCGACCAGCACGGCTGAACGCAGCCCCAGTGCAGCGACAATAATGATCATGACCAGGATAATGGCCGTCAGGACATTGTTGGTCAGATCGGACAGCATGGTCTTGATCTGGCTGGACTGATCCTGCATGTAGGCGACATGAATGGAGTCCGGCCAGAGTGCACGCTCTGTCTCGACGACTTCCTGCACCGCTTCGATAGTCTCGATGATATTGGCGCCAATACGCTTGGATATCTCCAGCGTCAGTGCGGGCTGCCCGCCCACGCGGGCAAAACCCTGCGGGTCCTTGAAGGTACTGCGAACGACCGCGACGTCACCCAGTGTCACGACAGTGTCGCCCTCGACCTTGACCGGCAGCTTGATCACGTCTTCCAGGCTTTCCACGACGCCCGGCACCTTGATCACCATGCGCCCGCTGCCGGTGTCGACAGCACCGGCGGCAACCAGCTTGTTATTGTTGTAGATGAGATCGACCAGCTGATCGAAGCGGATACCGTAGGTCTCCATGACCACCGGATCGACAACGACTTCCATCAGGCGCTCGCGATCACCGCCGATATCGGCTTTGAGCACCGTCGGTATGGCCTCGATGTTGTCCTTGAGCTGACGTGCTATCTGGATCAGCGCACGTTCGGGGACCGGCCCCGACAGCGCCACCGTGACAATGGGGAACAGCGCGAAGTTAACTTCCTGCACGATGGGTTCGTCGGTGTCGGCAGGCAGCTCGGATTTGGCCGTATCGACTTTTTCCCGCACGTCATCGAGGGCGCGCTTGATATCGTGACCGGCATAGAACGTCAGGATCAGCGAGGCATGGCCTTCACTCGCGGTCGACTTCATTTCCTTGAGTCCTTCTACCGACTGCAGCTCCTTCTCCATCGGCCGCACCAGCAGACGCTCCGCATCATCCGGAGATATACCCTCGTGATTCAATGAAACATAGACGATCGGCACCGCCACATCAGGCGCAGATTCCTTGGGTATGTTGACCCACGAGACACTGCCTGCAATAAGCAGAAATGTGAGTATAAGCAGGACGACCCGGCTGCGGCTGAAGGCCGCTTCAATAATGGCATTCATGACCGGCGACTCAGCTTTCGGCCTGGTCTTCGTTGACCGGTATCACCTGCTCACCGGCCTGTATGAAGCCCTGGCCGAAAGTGATCAGGCGTACATTGTCAGGCAGGCCGGACACCCACACGCCACCATTTTCCGAACGGATCAGCGCCACGGGATAGAAAGCCGCCTTGTCTGCCTCGTCTACGGCCATGACGCCCAGCCTGCCGTCATCATGCAGAATCAGTAGCGACGGTGACATGAAGTGGCCGTCTGACTGACCGGTTGGCATTTCCAGCACGGCACTGAGCCCGCTGACCAGTTCCAGTCCGGCGTTGGGGACCTCAACCTCGATCCGGTAGCTGCGCGTGCCTTCGTCAGCAAGGCGCGAAATGAAGGTAAGCCTGCCCTCTACCTGCTCGCCGGTGATCAGCGTGACAGTGACAGTCTGACCGATGCTAAGGCTACCTATGCTCTGCTGCGGGACCTGCGCCGTGGCCTTGAGACGGGTATCGTCGACCACCGTGGTTACGGAATCGCCCCGCTCCATCAGCACGCCCAGTTCGGCAGGCCGGTCTTCGACGACACCGTCAAACGGGGCACGTATCGAGGTGCGTTCAATATCCAGCTTGATGGCTGCCAGCTCGGCATCGGCTACGGCCACGGTTGCCTTCGCAGCGCGAACGTTGTTTTCAGACTGCATCTTTTTCTTGAACAGCCGCTCTGCCGCTTCAAGGTCCGCCTTGCTCTGGGCGAGCTGCGCTTCTGCACGCGCCAGGCGTATTTTCCTGTCGTCCAGCGATATGTGCGCCAATACGTCGCCCTTGCTCACACGCGTACCACGGTCGACGTTGATTTCATCGACGGTGCCCGACGTCTCTGCGCGCAGGGTGACGGAACGCCATGGCTCAAGCTGCCCCTGCACAAACACCACGCTGGTCACGCTTTCCCTGTCAAAATTCCTGACCCGCACCTTCATCAGGGTTTCGCGTTCCTGCTGGGCCTGTGTCGCTGGCGTTGCAGAACTACCCTTGATCACATAGCCGCTGCCAATCCACACGACCAGCGCAATGACGATCCCGATGGCGATTGCTTTAGATGTTTTCATGTCTACTCTACCTGTCCGGCCTTGAGTGAATTAATGGCAAACTCGACGACCTGTTCGATGTATTCGTCAGGTTCGATTTCCATCCAGCAGCGGTTACCCCACAACTGGCTGACTGCGCCGTTGAACAGCGCATCCAGTCCGGTCCTGACCGTGACAAGAGGCTGCTTGCTGAACACCCCGGCATCCATACCGCGTTCTATGCGCTGGTTTGCCCAGATGGCAAACTCGGCATCGAGTTTTTCGAATGATTCGATGTAGGACTTGCTCAACCGCTCCCAGAATCCCGCACGAAAAACGTACTGCCTGACATTGCTGTATTCCTGGTGCTCGCGGTGATACTGCAGGGCGCCACGGAAGGCACTGCGCATCTCTGCCTCCGGATCATTGCTGTCTTGTATCCGGTGACAGCAGCGCAGCAGGCCATAGAAGAAATCCAGCGCCAGGCGGGCATAGATCTCGTCCTTGCTGGCGAAATGCTTGTATACCGTACCCTTGCCGATACCGGCCCGGTCGGCAATCTGCACCACGGTGACGGATTCCCAGTTATCCCCTGAGAACAGTTCCAGCGCAGCCGCCAGAATGTCCGCTTCGCGGCGCTCGAATTCCTGCAATTTTCTCGGTGTTGCGACCATTATCTTTCCTCGTGACTAACGGTCATTATATGACCAGCGGTCACGAATTACCATAACGGCTGATATCTTCCATTTTTTCAGTAACTTATTCGTGACCGTGGTGTGACGATTGTGTGTAGATGCGTTCGCAGCCGGGTGCTGGCTGCTGCAATCATGCCGTTGTGATGTTATCCGGGTCTTCGCTGGACAGCCCGGCCACGTGGCTTGCTGCTTGCGGGATCTGGACCGGTTTGAATCCCGGGTGCTACTTCGCGAGAGAAATTGTAATCTTGCTTCGCGGCCGACGACCGCTCCTACAGGGTCAGGATGCGGCCTTTGGTTAAGCAGTAGGAGCGGTCGTCGGCCGCGTATGCTTGTTCACCGGGCAACAACCACCTTGATTCAGGCCGGTGACGCACTTGGCAAACACGCATGCTGCGTCCCGGCGCTGGTTAACAGGCAGCTAGTTCAAGCTTTCCCGCGCACCCGTCTCGATAAACACCACCCTTTCGGCAATGTTGGTAATGCGGTCCCCGATGCGCTCCAGTGTGTGGGTAATCCACAGCAGGCGGGTGCTGCAGCGGTAATCCGCTGGGTTGTCGTCCTGGTGCTCGAATACCCGG
>JARFQC010000029.1 GCA_029287965.1 Arenicellales bacterium | reverse complement strand
GTGCATGACTCATTCTGGCTGGACCTGTCCTGGGAAAGCATGCAGGGACCGATGCTTGAATGGGTGCGTCATGGAGACAGCCGACCGATGGATTACAGCTACATTAAACAAATTGCAGTAATGTTCTCGGCAATCGTTGATGCCAAAAGCGGATTCACCCGGGATCATTCACGTGGCGTGGCAAGTGCGGCGGCTTTCCTTGGAGAAAAATGTGGTCTGAGTGATAACTCCTGCCGGCGACTCGAGATAGCCGGGTTATTGCATGATATAGGTAAACTCAGGGTGCCAGATCATATCCTTGACAAGCCGATGACACTGACCCGGGATGAATTTGCCATCATGCAGCGGCATAGTTTCGACACGTTTTCAATCATCGGCAAAATCCACGGGATGGAAGACATTGCACAATGGGCTGGTGATCACCACACGAAAATGCGCGATGCTGATGACAAGCATCAGCTTTCACTCGAAGCACGAATTCTGGCCGTTGCAGATGTCTTCCAGGCACTATCCCAGGACAGGCCTCATCGTAAAGCCAGGACGCTGAACGAGACCATGTCTCTTATAGATGAGATGGCCAACGATGATCAGCTGGATCAATCAGTAGTAACCTGCCTGCATGAAAACAAGGATGCCTGCTGGGATACAGCGAGAACCGCCTGATAACTCTATACGGGTCTAAATCTTCATTCTGCAATAGCCGGGTGTGCCGGATACTGCCCGCTAACATCAGCAAATCCTTGGCAACGGGTCGTCTTCCAGTTCTTCAAGTATGCGTTCGCCTCCCAGGCTGGTGTTCAGAATGACATGCCCATCGCCCGATTGAATGCTGCCGGCGATAGCGGCCTGTTCACCTCCGGGCAAGGCTTGCCAGACCGCCAGGGCCTCGTCTGCCTGATCGGGTCCGGTCACAGCCACGACCCGGCCTTCGCAGGCCAGAAACATCGGGTCATAACCCAGTATTTCACAGACTGACTGGACCGGATCACGAACGGGTATGGCCGACTGGTCAAGTCGTATGCTGAACCCCGTGGCACGGGCAATCTCATGCGCGACTGTGGCCAGGCCGCCGCGCGTCGGATCACGCATAAAGCGCAGCGAATCCATTCCGAGCAGGGCGCGGGTAAACGGTAATACGCTGGCGGCATCGGAGAGCAGTTCCCCGTGCAGTCCGAACTGCTCGCGAGCCAGCATTACAGCGATGCCATGATCTCCGACCGGGCCGCTGACCAGGAGTTGGTCGCCATCCTTGATCTCGTTAAGGCCCAGCTTGATGTGCGGGTCGCGTACACCAATACCTGTGGTTGCCAGGTAAATGCCACCGCCTTCACCCCTGGGCAGCACTTTTGTATCACCCGCTGCAACCTGGACACCAATCTGCCTGGCGCTCTCGGACAGGCTTGCGATGATGCGTTCGAGTGTTGCCATGCTGAAGCCTTCTTCAATGAATGCATTGAGACTTAAGAAGCGTGGTGTTGCGCCCGCGACAGCAAGGTCGTTGGTCGTGCCATGTACGGCCAGTGAACCGATATTGCCGCCGGGAAACTCCAGCGGCTTAACCGAGAAACCGTCTGTGGTAATCATCAACTCGCCGTCACCGGGAGCTATTGCGACAGCGTCTGCCTGAACATCCAGGACCGGGCTGGCAAGATGGTGGGCAAAGACCTGTTCAATCAGTTCTCGCATGTAGCGACCACCATTACCATGCGCCAGCGAAATTCGCGATTCGTTCATGTTGTTCTCATTCATGATTGCTATTTATTGGTTGGGATGTGTTTCTTGCTGCATGGCAAATTCAACGACCTGGCCGGCACAGATGCCCGCATCATTGGCTGGCAGGGTTTCCGGCAGTCTGGCCTTGAAGCCTCCCGCTGATAGCAGTTCTACGGCGTAGTCTGCAAGCGTCCGGTTTTGGAAAACACCACCGGTTAAACCGATATTTATTACCCCTGTTTTGTCATGCATCAACTGTGCCTGCTTGAGTATTGTATGTGCGAGCCGGGAATGAAAGCGGGCGGCACGATCGGCAATCGGCTGGCGTTGATCTAACATCTCGGGCAGCAAGGGTGTCCAGTCTGCGACCAGCAAACCCTCGTTATTCTCATGTACAGGCAGTGCAGTGGAAGCTTGCAAGGTGTTACACAGCTGTTCCAGCATCATCGGCCCCTGGCCTTCGAAACTGGCTACCTGAAGTATGCCGCATAATGCAGCAGCAGCATCGAACAGGCGTCCGGCTGCCGAGGTCCGAGGACAGTTGATTCCCTTTTGCCATGCCTGATACAGCAATTGTGCATCTACCGGCAGCCCGGGCCAGTCAATTCCAGCCTGCCAGACCAGTGCTGCGGCGCTGCGCCACGGTTCCCTGCCTGCTTTTTCGCCACCGGGAAGGTTGAAGGGCAGCAGGCTTGCTACGCGCTGCCATTTCCCCGGTCTGCCGTGCAGCGCTTCGCCCCCCCACAGATTACCGTCCTCACCGTAACCAACACCGTCCCAGGTAAAAATGAGCCAGTCCTCATTGCGCCAGTGATCCAGTACCAGCGCCGATGCATGGGCGTGGTGATGAAATACGCGTGTGACCGCCATACCACTTCCTTCTGCCCAGCGTGTGCTCGAATAGGAAGGGTGAGCATCGCAGCATACATGTGTTGCCTCTACCTGGTACAGCTGCTGCAAGTCATCGATCACGTCCTTGAATACGGTCTGGCTGCGCAGGCTGTCGAGGTCACCTATGTGCGGTGACACAACCAGACGATCATTCCAGGCCAGGGCAACGGTATTCTTCATATGACTGCCGGTCGATAAAACGGGATGGTCAAGTGAAAAAGGCAAATCGATCTCCACCGGTGAATTGCCTCTGCCCATGCGCAAGGGTCTTGGTCTACCCCCTATAGTTCGATAGACAGGGTCATCAGCCGGTCGAACAATTCGTCTGTTATGGTGCAGGCATGCATCGGAGACGTGGGCGAGTCGTGTCTCGACATCGACGCCATCAGTCAGTACTGGTTCCCCGCTGATATTGGCAGACGTTGCAACCAGTGATCCGCCGAACCGATCCAGAACCAGGTGATGCAGCGGACTGTAGGGCAGCATCACACCAATCTCTTTCAATCCGGGTGCAATGGATGCTGGCAGGTTTCCTGGCTTGCTCTCTACAAGCACTATCGGCCGCGCGGGTGTTCTGAGGAGGTCGGCTTCATGTTGGGTAGGCCTCGCAATCTCCCTGACACTGTCCAGATCATCATTGCCACGCATCGGTAGCAGCAGGGCAAGCGGTTTGTCGGGACGTGGTTTACGTCTACGCAGTCTATCGATGGCTGCAGTATTCATGGCATCGCACATCAGGTGATAGCCGCCTATGCCTTTTACCGCAACAATTTTTCCCGCTTTCAGTGCCTTGATGCAGGCGTTAAGGGCCTGATCTGTATCGTCAAAACTTGTATCACTGCTGATAAAACGCAGTTTGGGGCCGCATACCGGGCAGGCCAGAGGCTGGGCATGAAAGCGCCGGTCGAACGGGTCTTCGTATTCTTTTCG
>JARFQC010000028.1 GCA_029287965.1 Arenicellales bacterium | reverse complement strand
TAGTCCTCACCCACGACCCACTTGGGGCTGTCGAGGTTCATCTCATCCTTGTTGGCATGGAAAGCGATACCATGCTTGGACTCCTCGTAAATCTCGATCTGGGGATGATCGGGACCCATATGGCACTTACCGCAGTTTTCCGGATTACGCGCCTGGGCAATGGAGAACTTGTGACGTGAATGACAGGCTGAACATGAACCCTCTGAACCGTCCGGGTTGATACGGCCGATACCTGTGTTAGGCCAGGTGGCCGGATCCAGCTGACCATCTCCGATAACCTTGACCTGGGAACCGTGACACTGCCAGCAGCCGCTCACCGCTGCAGGAGAAACACCATCCGGGAAGGCAGGTGTTTTCAGGGAGTTATTGCCCTCGATGACCTCCGCCAGCAGGTTATCCAGAGAACCGATGATGCGTCCACCCTTGGCATGGTGTGACTCGGTCATCTCAGTTGCCGCCTTTTCGTGACAGTTAGCGCAGTCCTTAGGGGAAACAATTATGGAGATATGCTTTTTGACCTTCTTTTCGTCATGTATGTAGGCATCCGCATCTTTCGGGTCTGCCGCATGACATTCGTAACAGCCCACATTGGCGCCGTAATGCCTGCTCGAGCCCCATTGCTGGACGATGCCCGGATTGTTTTTCTTGTGGCAGGCAACGCATTCCTTCGTTTCTGCCGACATTTCCTTGGGTGGTGACTTGACAGCTGCGTACGACGCCGTCGATAGGCTCAGTAAAACCAATGCACCTGCAATAGCTTTCCACATGACATTTCCCCTCTTGGTGACGTTTCGTGACGTTGCCTTTTATTTATCTGACGCATGACAAATCGCATAGCCATACACGCAGTGCGTCAATTTGTATCACGGGGAAAGCCTGGGCTACTTGACTTAAGTCAAGTAGCCCACGTACATCATCACATAGTAATATTCTGAGATAATGAAGACGGGCCGAAACGGACTACCTGAATAACGACAGCAGTAAAGCAGTTGGATGGTCAGTCCGATGGACTTCGCGGCGCCGGCACACAAAGGCCCAGGCAGTAGCAGATTTTACAATCTTGTTTTTTGACATCATGCGGTTGATTAATATCACCTTGTACCGGCTGTTTCAGGAATTTCGAACTGGGCTGCCTTCATGGCTTCAATTTTGTCACGTATAGCAGCGGCTCGTTCGAACTCCAGGTTTTTTGCAAGTTCGTACATTTCCTTTTCCAGCGACTTGAGGCGCCTGGACCACTCGGCGGGACTGTCAAAATGATACTTCTCGGCATTTTCTGCAGCACGCAGCCTGGCTGGCTTCCTGCCGCTGCTGCGTGCGCCGCCGATGCTGTCGATAATGTCCTTGATGCGCTTTTCAACACCGCGCGGTGTGATGCCATGTTCAAGATTGTGGGCGAGCTGCTTTTCCCTGCGCCGGTCGTTCTCACCAATAGCTTGTTTCATCGCATCAGTATGCTTGTCGCCATACAGTATTGCCCTGCCATTAATATGACGTGCCGCCCTGCCTATCGTCTGGATCAATGAACGGGCAGAACGTAGGAAGCCCTGTTTGTCCGCGTCCAGGATAGCGACCAGGGACACTTCTGGAATATCCAGGCCTTCCCTGAGCAGGTTGATACCGACCAGGCAGTCGAATTCACCGGCGCGCAGATCACGTATGATTTCGACACGCTCCACCGTATCGATGTCTGAATGCAGGTAACGCACCCGGACACCATGATCCTGCAGGTAATCCGTCAGGTCTTCCGCCATGCGCTTGGTCAATGTCGTCACCAGGACACGCTCACCCTTTTCTGCACTGGCCTGTATCTCGGACAACAGGTCATCGACCTGGGTCGCGACCGGCCTGACCTCAACTACCGGGTCGACCAGGCCCGTGGGGCGCACGACCTGCTCGACGACGACCTGGCTGTGATCAGCCTCGTACTGTGCCGGTGTTGCCGACACGAATATAGTCTGCGGCATCAGCTGTTCAAACTCATCGAATCGCAATGGCCGGTTGTCCAGTGCAGACGGCAGGCGGAATCCGTATTCGACCAGGGTCTCCTTGCGTGAACGATCGCCCCGGTACATGCCGCCGATTTGCGGAATCGAAACATGGCTTTCATCAATGAACATCAGTGCACCGGATGGCAGGTAATCCAGCAGGGTTGGGGGTGGTTCGCCCGGCGCCCGTCCTGAGAGATAGCGTGAATAGTTTTCAATACCGCTGGTATAACCGAGCTCGGTCATCATTTCGAGGTCGTAGCGGGTGCGTTGTTCAAGACGCTGTGCCTCGAGCAGCTTGTTGTTGCTGCGCAGTTCGGCAAGTCGTTCGACCAGTTCCGCCTTGATGCCCTCGATCGCCTCCAGCACGCGTTCACGTGGTGTAACGTAGTGGGACTTCGGGTAGATCGTCGTGCGCTTACGCTGTGCAAGCGTCTCACCGGTTAGCGGATCAAATTCTGTCAGCCGCTCGATTTCGTCGCCGAACAGCTCAATGCGCGTGGCGGTGTGCTCTTCTTCCGCCGGAAATATATCGATGACATCACCGCGCACCCGGAACGTACCGCGCTGCAGTTCCATATCGTTGCGGGTGTACTGCAATTCGGCCAGCCGGGTCAGGATGGCACGCTGATCCATGATCGCGCCCTCCTTCAGATGCAGGATCATGCCGTGATAGGCAGCCGGGTCGCCGAGGCCGTAGATGGCAGAGACCGTTGCGACGATGATGACGTCCTCCCGTTCCAGCAGCGCCTTGGTCGCTGACAGGCGCATCTGTTCGATCTGGTCGTTGATCGCGGCATCCTTTTCTATGAAGGTGTCAGACGACGGCACATAGGCTTCAGGCTGGTAATAGTCATAGTAGGAGACGAAATACTCGACCGAATTATTCGGAAAAAAATCGCGAAACTCGGAATACAGCTGCGCGGCAAGGGTCTTGTTATGCGCCATGACAATCGCAGCACGCCCGGTACGCTGGATGATATTGGCCATCGTGAAGGTCTTGCCCGAACCGGTTACGCCGAGCAGGGTCTGCCATGCCTCGCCGTTGTCTAACCCCTCGACGAGTGCGTCGATTGCCGCGGGCTGATCGCCGGCCGGGGTCATGTCGGTAGTGAGTGAGAATTCAGTCATGGGAGGAGAATCGTAACAGGCTGAGATTGTCGAGTGACAATTAAGTTTTCATGGGTTAATTTTACCATCAACTTATGATCGTTCTTTATCCGGAGTAGCCACCTTGAGTATCACCCTCTCGAACCGCGTTAACAGCATCAAACCTTCCCCTACCCTGGCCGTGACCACACGGGCAAGAGAACTGCGCGAGTCGGGCAAGGATGTCATCGGCCTTGGCGCCGGGGAACCCGATTTCGATACACCGCAGCACATCAAGGATGCAGCCATAAAGGCAATACAGGATGGCTTCACGAAATATACGGCTGTCGATGGCACGCCCGCGCTGAAACAGGCCATCATCGACAAGTACGAGCGCGATAATGGCCTGCAGTACGAAGCGAACCAGATACTCGTATCGGCCGGTGGCAAGCACAGCATCTTCAACATGATCGAGGCACTGATCAATCCCGGTGACGAGGTCATCATCCCCGCGCCCTACTGGGTGTCCTATCCCGACATCGTAAAACTCGCTGAAGGTGTACCTGTCATCATTTCTGCCGGCATCGAGCAGGAGTACAAGATCAGTCCGGTGCAGCTGGAACTGGCCATTACCGACAAGACACGCCTGCTGTTTCTTAACAGCCCGTCGAACCCTACCGGCGCCGTCTATTCGCGCCAGGAACTGGTCGAACTGGGAGAGATACTGAAGAAGCACCCTGACGTCCTGATCGCCACGGACGATATGTATGAACATATCATCTGGACAGATGAAGGATTCAGCAATATTGCGATGGCCTGCCCGGAACTGGCCGAACGCACGATTGTTCTGAATGGCGTTTCAAAGGCCTATTCCATGACCGGCTGGCGGATCGGCTACTGTGGCGGACCGGCAGAACTGATTGGGGCGATGAAAAAAGTCCAGTCCCAGAGCACATCGAACCCGACCTCTATTTCCCAGGTAGCCGCCCAGGCGGCACTGGAAGGCGACCAGTCCTGCATCGAACCCATGCTGAAAGCATTCAAGCAGCGCCACGACTATATAGTCGATGCACTTAACGACCTGCCGGGCGTCAAGTGCCTGCCCTCTGACGGCACGTTCTATGCCTTTGCCGACTTCCGGGAACTGATCGAGGAACATCACGGCATCGGCAACGATATCGAGCTGGCCGAATTTCTGCTGGTCAATGCAGGTGTAGCCCTGGTACCCGGCTCCGCCTTCGGTGCCGAAGGCTATCAGCGCATCTCTTTCGCCACCGGCATGGAGCAGCTCGAAGGCGCGGTAGAACGCATGCGTGAGGCACTCATCTGACTG
>JARFQC010000027.1 GCA_029287965.1 Arenicellales bacterium | reverse complement strand
TCTGCCCGATCGGCTGCAGATATTTCCACACATGGCCACCCAGGTTTTCCAGGCGCAGCAGGCCCAGCCACCAGCCGCCTATGTACAAACCCATGGTGATCATGATCAGTGCAGCGAGGACGCGAAGTATCATCCAGCCCTGGTAATCGGCGATATAGCCGCCAGCCAGATTGCCCAGGTGTCCGGCAGCGATGCCGGCAAGGGTATAACTGGTGATGCGGCCGATGTTATAGCTGAGCATGTAGGGCAGCAGTTTTGCAGGTGACGAGCGAACAGATTCCGGCAGTCCGTACGTCAGTGCACCGACGATCCCGCCACACATGCCTATGCAGTGCACGCTTCCCATCAGGCCGGCGATGAACGCGGTAATGTACGGGGTGGAGCTTAACAGGAAGGGGCTTAAGGCCAGGTCCATGATGAAGGGTGCCGGGGAAGCAGTTGAAAAGAATAACGCTGATTCTAATCCATCGGACTATACGGTACGTAGAAATAAGCGTAATTGATAAATATCATCCTGGCCGGTTTCATATATTAGTAAAATCTTATATACTGCCCTGCGTCTAGTCGCGCGATCTGGTAAAATCACTCGGCCGTGACAGTTGGAGATATGTCATTAACGCGCACACAGGAGTGAAACCATGAGTTCGCCTCGCAAACGTATTTTTGTACCTGCACTGACCGTATTCGTATTCGGCGTTGCAGGTATTGGCGCAGCCAGCGCCCAGCAGGATCCGCGCTTCCCGCCGATGCCTGTTCCACAGACCGCACCACCTGCTTCAGTCGCTCCGGGAGCCCCGATGCCTCCCATGCCCGGCGCTTACCGTTCTCCAGCCCCTTACGGTGCACCTATGCCTTATAGAGGTGGTCCTGCACCCTATGCACGCGGCCCTTATGGACCAGGCCCCGGCTACGGACCTGGACCTGGCTACGGCAGGGGACCAGGTTATGGCCCCGGACCTAATAATGGCGGCTTCCGTGACGGACCGTTTGGAGGTGGTGGCCCATTCGGTGATGTGTTCCGCGGCGGCCGCATGCCGTTCAGCGATGGTGGTCCGTCACGCTGGTTTGGCCGTGGTGACCCCGAGGAAGGCATCGCAGAAATGTGGGAAGACATGATCAATGCTCCGGCTGACATGGGTGAAATGCCCGGCGGTTGGTACTGGCCGGAAATTGGCTTGCCGAACCCGGTTGATGTTCAGCGCGAACTGCGTGATTCCGCGCCCGAACTGGCGCGTGAAATTCCTGACATGATCAACATTAATCCCTGATCGTTCAGATTCCAGAAAACCCTTCCCGGGCGACCGGGAAGGGTTTTTTTATGCCTTGCTCATTTCAGGTGGGATAATGATTTACACTAGCCGCTGGAGAAAAGGTGCAACTGCATCCTTCGCGCTATACACCCAGGAGAGACAGAACATGCAGAAAATTATTGCCGTATTTACCCTGATGCTTTCATTTGCCGCTATGGCCGATGAAGGCATGATAATGTTAGAAAGTGCCCATGACGTCGCAACCACGGCCGATCGTCTTGAAATGGCCCTGGAAAAAAAGGGCATGACCGTATTTGCCCGTATAAATCATACGGCCGGCGCACACAAGGTGGCCCTGTCCATACCCCCGACTGAAGTGGTCATATTCGGTAATCCGCGCATTGGAACTCCGCTGATGAAATGTGCCCCCAGTGTCGCGATCGACCTGCCGCAAAAGATGCTCGTATGGCAGGATGCGTCGGGTAAAGTCTGGCTGGCCTACAATGACCCGGCCTACCTGGTGAAGCGGCACCAGATCACCGGCTGTGATGAAACGGTCACTAAGGTCACGGGCGCGCTGGCCAAGTTCGCCAAGGCCGCAACGGCACCGATAAAGTACTGATCCTGACCACCACGTTGCCGACATGGACGTCAACGGCGAATTTTAGCTGTTTCCCACCGCCTTATTTGCAACCTGCGAGCGTGCCTACAGAGACTGGAATTCCTGCCAGAGCTTATCCAGCCGCTTCGCTGAAACCGGTACCGATGTCCCAAGTTCCTGGGCGAACAACGAGACACGATACTCTTCCAGCAGCCAGTGGTAGGACTCGAGTGTAGACTGCTGAATTCCACTCAGCGTTTCCCATTCTGATGCCTTCTCCCGGTAGTGATTCGAGTATGGCTCGATAAGCCGAAGAGACTGGGATTCCCGCTGCGGTTTTTCTTCCATTTTGTACAGGCGCGCCAGCACGGCTTTCAGGTAGCGCGGATAGTGGCATAACTGCGTCATACCGGCCTGCTGCAGATAGCCCGGATACACAAGGTCTTCGAGTTGTAACTGCATATCACTGAGTGAATCCGTACTGCCAGTATCTCGTTTTTTTCGCTGTATTGTGCTGTTTGCATCGTGATACAAACCCAGTATTTCAAGATTCAAATGGCACAGCCGGTTCGCCGTATCAATTACCATGCTGCGTCCCTGTTCCAGGCATTTACAGAATTCAGCTTCGCTGCGGACCTGATCGTCGCTGTTCATGAAACAGGCATCGAGGATAGTAGCCACGAGATCGTCCTTGAGCCCGGGGCAGTCGCCAGCCGTTGTAAACAGCAGGCATTGCTGTTTCAGGTCGGGCAGTTGCTTTCGCAGAAAGCGGGCCTGTTCCGGCAGCGACTTCAGGATCAGCGCGTGCAAGCCCGCATGGTGCAGTACCTGTGCGAGGTCAGGCGTATCCACTACATCGATGCAAAGCATGCTCTCATCGTCGACGACCAGTGCCGGGTAACCGATCACTTCCAGTCCGTTGTGTTCCTGTCGCACTTCGACGGGCAGGTCACCAAAATCCCAACGCTCCACCAGGTCACGTTGAACATCCCATTGAGGTACGCTGGAAAACGCATCACTGGCCTGGCCGCCGTACAGGTCCTGCAGCTGTTCCAGGTTGCGTCCGGTTTCCAGTTCATGTCCCTGTGCATCCAGCAGGCGGAAGTTCATTTGCAAGTGATCCGGCAGCAGGTTCGTTTGCCAGGCGTCCACAGGTATCTTCAGGCTGGAATATTCCTCAATAGCCTGTGACAGTGTTGCAACCAGGGGGCGAGGCTCCTGCCTGGTATGTTCCATGCACCAGGTAACGGTTTGCGGGACAGGCACGAGCTGGCGCCGCAGCGGCTTGGGCAAGGCCTTGATCAGGAAGCTGAGTTTGTCGCGCAGCAGTCCCGGGACCAGCCAGTCGAAGTCAGACGCGGAAACGCTGTTCAAGTGATGGACAGGGAGGTGAACCGTTACGCCGTCCAGCGGGTGGCCCGGGTCAAAGCGGTAGCTCAACTTGAGAGAAAGACCGGCGAACGAGGCGTGATCGGGGAACTGATCTGCAGCCAGTTCCGGTGTCTGCTGTACCAGGTCATCGCGCTGCATCTGCAAAGCGCCCGATGCGTCGCTATCGGTTTTCTTCAGCCACCGTTCAAAGCTGCGCGTCTGGAAAATGTCATGTGGAATGCGTTCGTCATAAAACCGGTAGATTATTTCGTCGTCAACGACATCGCGCCGGCGACGCTTGTGTTCCATGTGCTCCAGCTCTTCCACCAGCTTGCGATTGGCCGTCAGGAACTTCGCCTGTGAGAGGTAACGCCCTTCGACCAGGGCCCCGCGGATGAACAGCTCCCTGGATGTATCCGGGTCAATGGGCCCGTAATGGACGCGGCGCCGCGCAACGACGACAAGCCCCAGTACGGTGACCTGTTCATAGGCCATTACGCGTCCCTGGCGCTGTTCCCAGTGTGGCTCAAAATATTGCTTCTGACAGCGAGGGCCGGCGGCCTGCTCGATCCACTCGGGTTCGACAGCGGCATTGGTTCTCGCATATAGCCTGTGCGTTTCGACCAGCGTTGCAGAAATCAGCCATTGCGGTGGCTTCTTCACCAGTGATGAATCCGGTACCAGTCTGAAAACGCGCTGGCGTGGTCCCCGGTAGTCAAGGTTTTCATCGCGCTGTCCGATGTGACTGATTAATCCGGCGAGCAATGCGCGATGAAGCTGTTCATATGTGGCCTCGGCCTTGTTCGGCAGGTAACCCATTTGCTTGAGCTGGCCGTAGAGCTGCTTGTAGGTTTCGCGCCACTCGCGCATGCGCATCCATGACAGGTAGTGGTCACGGCACCAGCGCCGCAGCTTGTTCTGGCTGAGATGTGCAGACTGCTCAGTATATTGCTGCCAGATGTTATGCAGGGTCAGGAAGTCAGAACGCTCATGGCGAAACAGGCGATGCTGTTGGGCCGCGTGTTCACGTTTGTCGTGTGGCCTTTCGCGCGGATCCTGCACGGCCAGTGCCGCAGTTATCACCAGTGCTTCGGCAACACAGTCGAACTCGCTGGCGGCGAGCAGCATGCGTGCCAGGCGCGGGTCCAGCGGCAAGCATGCCAGTTGCCGGCCGGCATCAGTTATCTGCTGGTCTTCATCAATTGCATCGAGTTCTCCCAACAGGCGATAGCCATCGCGCACGACGCGTATGTCCGGTGGATGGATAAACGGAAAGTCTTCGATATGGCCAAGCCGCAGGTGTGCCATCGACAGGATGACGCTGGCCAGGTTGGTGCGGCGGATTTCAGGTTCGGTAAATTCCGGTCGCGAATCGAAATCCTGTTCGGAATACAGCCGGATACATATGCCTGCGGCAGTACGACCGCAGCGTCCCTTGCGTTGATTGGCGCTGGCCTGCGATATCGGTTCTATCGGCAAGCGCTGAACTTTACTGCGATGACTGTAGCGGCTGATGCGTGCGACACCGGTATCGACGACGTGGCGAATGCCGGGCACGGTCAAGGACGTCTCGGCCACGTTGGTGGCAATAACCAGGCGTTGCCGGCCGTGCGGTTTGAAGACACGATCCTGGTCCCTGGCTGACAGGCGGGAAAACAGGGGCAGTATTTCCACGTGGGGCGGGTGATGCTTGCGCAAGGCTTCCGCTGTTTCGCGAATTTCTCTTTCGCCACTGACGAATATCAGCACGTCGCCGCCATTCCTTTCCGCCGACAATTCATCGACGGCATGCAGAATTCCCTGCAGCATATCGCGGTCACGCTCATCATTGTCTTCGCTGATCAGGGGGCGGTAACGGGTTTCTACCGGATAGCTGCGGCCGGATACCTCCAGCACCGGTGCATCGTTGAAGAAGCGGGAAAAACCCTGCGGATCGATGGTCGCTGACGTGATGATCAGTTTGAGTTCCGGGCGTTGCGGCAGCAGTCGCTTCAGGTATCCGAGCAGAAAATCGATATTGAGGCTGCGCTCGTGAGCCTCGTCGATAACCAGGACGTCATACTCGAGCAGTTGGCGGTCGGCCTGTATCTCGGCCAGCAGCATGCCGTCCGTCATCAGCTTGATGTAGCTGCTATCGCTGACCCGGTCCTGGAAACGTATTTTATAGCCAACGTGTTCGCCGACCAGGCTATTCAGTTCCTGTGCAATGCGGGCGGCGACGCTTCGAGCTGCCAGGCGTCGTGGCTGGGTATGGCCGATACGGCCACGTATGCCCAAGCCGGCATCGAGGCAGATCTTGGGAATCTGGGTAGTCTTGCCCGAGCCGGTTTCACCGCAAATGATGACGACCTGGTGACTGGTAATCAATTCACGGATATCGTCGCGGCGCTGGTTGACCGGTAGCACGTCATCGTATGATGTCAGCGGGCGACTGGACGCCCTGAGCGCGCAAATGGAAGCCGAGGCATCGATAGCCTGCTGCAGGCGCTGCTGAATCTGGTCGGCCGGCTTGCCGGCCTTCAAGCGACTGGTCAGTCGACGGTAGTCTTGTAACAATGCCGGCTGGTCGCGAAAGCGACAGCGCCGGATGGCCTGTTCGAGTTCAATGGGTGACATAGAGAAGGAGAGTATGGCCCGCATCTACCTGTTCAACAAACCCTATGGCGTATTAACCCAGTTTACCGATGCAGAAGGCAGGGCGGTGCTGGCCGACTACATCGACGTCCCGGGCATCTATCCGGCTGGTCGCCTGGACAAGGACAGCGAAGGCCTGCTACTGCTGACGGATGATGGCAGGCTACAGCAGCGCATCTCCGATCCTCGCTTCAAACTGGCCAAAACTTACCGGGCACAGGTCGAAGGCATACCCGGGGAAGAGGCACTTGAGATGCTGCGTCGTGGTGTTGACCTGAAAGATGGCAGGACGCGCCCGGCAAAGGCGGCATTGATCGATGAACCTGCTGATCTATGGCCGAGAGATCCACCCATTCGCTATCGTGCCAGTATTCCGGACAGCTGGGTCGAGTTGACGATTACCGAGGGACGCAACCGGCAGGTACGGCGGATGACTGCCGCGGTGGGTTTGCCGACCTTGCGCCTGATACGATATGCCATCGGGCCATGGACACTGGGTACACTGTTACCGGGTGAGATGCGCCAACTGGATAACGCCGAAGTCGAAAAACTCACAACTAGCAGTATGTAGGTAGACGGCGACAAAGCTTGCAACAACCATTTCAACGATGCCGGTAATGGTCAGCGCCATCAATACTGCCGCAATCATAAAATGACATTGTTCAGTGAGACGATCCCTCCGGGTCATTCCACTGGGTAATCATTTTATCGAAGCGTTCTATGTGTACCAGGAGTTCGGGTGCATCGACTTCCATCTCCTGCAGGTAGACCTCGGCCATTGGCAGGATGTCGCTGCTGGCTGGCATGCTGGCCTGGTTGCGGACGATTTGCGTACAGCGCGGTATGAATATCCATTGCAGCCACTGCGGAAACTGCAGCGTGTCATAGCAGAAAGGCACCGCGCTCATTAAGGACTCGGCGGGAGGTGGAACCTCCTCCCACAGGTCCAGGCTGCGCAGTTCGTTCTCTATGTCGCTGAGCAGTTGTTCAAGTGTTTGCAATGTTTCCATGCAGGAATACCTGTTTCACTGATAATTCTGTAAGCGTGAATATCTCACTTTTTCTGTCATGCCGTCGTGATAGTCTGCACGGCACATTCAGCAGGATCGCTGAATGCCTTTTAATCATATGGAGATGAAAATGAAACAAAATCCACGCAGTCATATTCTTGTAGTCGTTCTCGCCGCAGCGTTTACAGCAATGCCACTGTCACAACCTGCCTCGGCGGCAAGCCAATGCAAAGGGCTTGATATCAAGGCCTGCGATGCACAGGCCAGCTGCACCTGGATAAAGAGCTACCAGACCAAAAAAGGCAGTACCATCAATGCCTATTGTCGGACCAAGCCGGTGAAAAAGTCCAGCAAGGAAACGACTAAAACCGATGCTGCATCGGGCGACAAGAGCAGTTGATGCCTCTATGCAGGGCCATTGCAGGCCCTGCATTTTTTTACTTAAGCCGGACACTAGCGGCCACGATGGCTCCGGGTTTTTATCGCCAGTACACATCGTATAAACAGGGCTTCGACTGGAACATGTATACGGCTGTTGCGGTTCGGTTTTCATGCATGGACTTAATCCCACAAAAACAGCCCAACAACGCCCTGCGCATAGTTATGCTACGCTGTAAGTTCGCAACACATGAACGAGCAGAGGAGGGACGTCGCCATGTTCAGGCAACTGCTGTTGAATCTGTTAGCTACCGGCCTGCTGATTATGGCTGCACCTGTCCAGGCCGCCGGGCCGGACGAACTGGCCGAAGGACTGGTCAATCCCGGTTACGTCGATAAACCCACCTGGTTCAAGGAATCCTTTCTGGATATCCGCGAAGACCTCGCAGAGGCATCTGCCGATAACAAGCGACTGCTATTGTATTTTTACCAGGACGGCTGCCCCTACTGCTCGAAGCTGTTGAATGAAAACCTGTCGCAGCAGGATATCGTCGAGCATATGCAGAAGGACTTCGACGTCATTGCCATCAACATGTGGGGTGACAACGAAGTCACGGGTCTCGATGGCAGTGAAACCACCGAGAAAGGTTTTGCCGTAACCCACAAGATATTATTTACCCCGACCATGCTTTTCCTCGATGAACAGGGCAAACATGTGCTGCGCATCAACGGTTATTATCATCCACACAAATTCAAAGCCGCACTCGACTATGTCAGTCAGAAGCTCGAGGGCACCGAAAAGTATCGCGATTACCTGGCGCGTGTGAATCCTCAGCCGGCCAGCGGTGCGCTGCACCAGGCGGATACGTATCTCAAGCCACCATACGACCTGTCGGGCAGGGGTAGCGAGAAACCATTGCTGGTAATGTTTGAACAATTACGCTGCCCGGCCTGTGACGAGCTGCACGATGACATTCTTCAGCAACAGGGTTCGGCTGAACTGCTCGACAGATTTGATGTCGTAGTGTTAGACATGTGGTCCAGTACGCCGCTGACAACGCCGGACGGCAAGACGACAACCGCTGCCGACTGGGCACGTGAGCTGAACGTCAGCTACGCTCCGAGCATGGTGTATATAGACCGGGGAAAAGAAGTATTCCGCACTGAGGGGTGGTTGCGTACTTTCCATATCCAGTCAGGTATGGATTATGTAGCCAGTGGCGCATACCGGGAACAACCCGAGTTTCAGCGCTACATCGATGCGCGCGCCGATGCCATGCGTGCCAGGGGAATTGAAGTCGACCTGATGAAGTAGTAGGTTATAGTCGAACTGACATGGATAAATGCATAGTTGGCCACGGGCCACAAAAAATGATGAGCCAGATGTATACACTGACAACAGATGACCGAATGCTGCGCCTAGACGGCACTGTACGTTCTCTTGCATTGTGTAAACGCATCGCTGTCATCGTATCCATGTTGTTGATACTGATGCCCCTGATCAGCTCGGCGGCAGAGATCTCAAGCCTGTTTCATGCCGGGCAGCAAGACCAGTCCTCCATGCCTTGTCACGATGAAACCGCTCCCGCCGTACAATGCTGCTGTCATGCCCAGAATGACGGACAACCCTGCCAGTGCAGCAGTGGAGATTGCGTCAGTGGTGCAATGACACTAATGCTGTCTGCATCCGGCCATGCGCATGAAAAGGGCAGGGATATTCACCCTGCTTTTGCCCGGCAGGACCACCATTCGCTTTCCCCACCGATCGCGTTAAGACCCCCTATATCTCATCTCTGAAATGAATCGCACGGGTTTACCCTGTGCGCATGATTCAAGCGTTACCCCGGTTGAAGCCGGGAAACCTGTGAACATGTGAGTTGTCGCTTCCCCGCCCGTACCGGGTTTGCAGACAGCATCCGTGTTCGAGACGCAACAGAGATGTGATGATGAACAACAAACTACTCAGGCACCTTGCCTTGCCGTTGATAATACTGTCAGCGGTTACCACCGTATCGCACGGCGACAGCTCGCTTCCAGTGCTGAGCCTGGACGAGGCCGTCAACATCGCGTTGCAGCGTGAATCCGTTTCGGCAGCCCTGGCCTATCGTGCCAGCAGCCTCGATTCACAGGCTACGGCGGATGGCCAGCTGCCCGACCCGAAGCTGAAGCTTGGCCTGGCCAATTTTCCTACCGATACCTTTTCCCGTTCGCAGGAGGCCATGACGCAGTTGCAGCTCGGTGTTGTGCAGGCCTTTCCGCGCGGCGACAGCAGGGCCATCAAATCCCGCATCGTCAGGGACAGGGCGGACAAGTCGCGCCTGATGGCATCCGACGCGCGCCTCAAGGCGCATCGTGACGTCGCACAGGACTGGCTGGATCTGTATTACTGGCTGCAGGCAGAGCGGACCGTGAGGCAAAGCAGCAGCTGGTTCAGGAAACTGGTTGATGTGACCGAATCACGCTACCGGGTGGGCAGCGCCACACAACAGGACGTGGTGCAGGCAGAACTGGAACTCGACCGGCTCGCCGACCGCATCGAGCAGATTCGCATCAAGCAGGACATGGCTCGCGCCGGGCTGTCACGCTGGATAGGCGAGGCATCGGATAGACCGCTACCCGAAACGCTGCCGGATTTCGTGATGCCTGAGAAGGCAACGGGCACGACCAGCGAGCTGGCCCTGCATCCGCTCGTGCAGGCACGTGATGCGGAAGTACAGGCCGGTGAGAACAAGGTTGAACTGGCCCGCCAGTCCTATCGCCCCGGCTGGGCGCTGGATGTCACCTATGGCGACCGCAGCGGCGTCAATCCGGACGGTACTGATCGCGCTGACTTTCTGTCAGCTAAAGTGCTGCTCGATATTCCCGTGTTTACCAACAAGCGCCAGGACCAGTCGCTGGTGGCCTCGCAGCAGGAGCTCGAAGCCGTTCGCCAGGAGCGTGAAACCCTGCTGCGTGAAATCGGCAGCCAGCTACAGGCTGCGCAATCGTCGCTGCGCATCCAGCAACGCCAGATCGAGCTGTACCGCGACCGCCTGGTGCCGCAGTCACAAAGCCATTCAGAACTGTCATTGCGGGCCTATGAAAACAACCGCGTCGAGTTCAACTCCGTCGTGCTGGCGCGCATTGCTGAACTGGATACCCGTCTCAAGGCGCTGCGGCTGGAAGTCGACCGCGCCCAGACCCTGACCACGCTTGCCTACCTGGCCGGAGAAGCCAAATGAAACTAACCACAATACTTGCCCTGCTGGCAGCCCTGTTACTGACAGGCTGCGAGGAGATCACACAGGCCACGCAGTCAAAAGAAGAAACTGCCGTCGAGCATGCCGTCAAGCATCTTGATCCCAACTACGTGTGCCCGATGCATCCACAGATCATCCGGGATAAACCAGGCAGCTGCCCTATCTGCGGCATGGACCTGGTGGCGGTGGAAAACGAGCCTGATGGCGATGTAACAGTGGAGATAAATCCCGCGCTGGTCAACAGTCTCGGAGTCAGGACCGCAGTGGCAGAGAAGGGCCGTCTGTGGCGCATGATTGATACCGTCGGCTATATCGACGTCGATGCATCGCTTATCAGCCACATCCATTTACGCACCGAAGGCTGGATAGAAAAGCTGTACATCAGTGCCGAGGGTGACCGCGTCAGCAAGGGCGATCGGTTGTTCGACCTGTATTCACCTGCCTTGATCAATGCGCAGGAAGAATACGTCGAGGCCTTGCGGAGTGGCAATCAGCGCCTGATCCGGTCGTCACGCGACCGGCTCAAGTCGCTGGATATCTCAGGCGACCAGATCGATGCGCTCAAGCGCACGCGCAAAGTCAGCGATGCGGTGACCTATTACGCCAGCCAGGATGGCATCGTCACGTCGCTGAAGACGCCCGAGGGCATGTTCGTCAAACCGGCAACGCGGGTGTTGTCACTGGTTGACCTGTCACGCGTCTGGGTGCAGGTCGAGGTTTTCGAGCAGCAGGCTAACTGGGTCGCGGTCGGTCAGCCGGCCGAGATGCAGTTGTCCTTCCTGCCCGGCCGCCAGTGGGACGGTGAAGTGGCCTATGTCTATCCCGAGCTGGATGCCCGGACGCGCACATTGCGGGTACGGTTGCAGTTTGATAACCCCGAGGAGGCGCTCAAGCCGAACATGTATGCCAACGTCCGCCTGTATGCCGGACCACGTGACGGCGTACTGATCATCCCGAGCCAGGCGTTGATAGACAGCGGTCGGGAAGTGCGTGTGATCATCGACCAGGGCGACGGACGCTATGCACCGCGCAAGGTAGCAGCCGGTATGCAGTCCGGTGACTTCGTGGAGATTGTTTCCGGTCTGGATGAAGGTGATCGAGTCGTCGTCTCCGGCCAGTTCCTGATCGACTCCGAGGCCAGTCTGAAGGCCAGCCTGCAACGCATGCAGGGCGGGGAGTAGCGTCATGGTCGAAGCGATCATCAATGCGTCACTGCGCAACCGCTTCCTGGTGCTGGTGCTGACCGCTGGCCTGCTGGTCTGGGGTGTCTACGCGGTGCGCAACATACCGCTCGATGCCATCCCCGATCTTTCCGACGTCCAGGTCATCGTCAAGACCAGCTATCCGGGCCAGGCACCGCAGGTCGTCGAGGACCAGGTCACCTACCCGATGACTACGGCCATGCTGTCCGTGCCGAAGGCCACGACGGTGCGCGGCTACTCGTTCTTCGGCGACTCGTACGTGTATGTCATTTTCGAGGACGGCACGGATCCGTACTGGGCGCGCTCACGGGTGCTGGAATACCTCAACCAGGTTTCCGCGCAGTTGCCGGCCCAGGCCCAGCCATCGATCGGTCCGGATGCGACCGGCGTGGGCTGGGTCTACCAGTATGCGCTGGTCGACCGCACGGGTCGCCATGACCTGGCCCAGCTGCGCAGTATCCAGGACTGGTTCCTGAAGTTTGAATTGCAGACCGTGTCCGGTGTGTCGGAGGTGGCAACGGTTGGCGGCATGGTGCGCCAGTACCAGGTCGTGCTGGATCCCAACAGGCTGCGTGCCTTTAACCTGCCGCTGGCGAGCGTCAAGAAGGCCATCCAGCGCGCCAACCAGGAAGTCAGCGGTTCGGTCATCGAGATGGCCGAGGCCGAGTACATGGTGCGGGCGACCGGCTACATCACAGAGGTCAATGATCTCGCTAGCGTCGTGGTTGCCATCGGTGACAACGGCACACCGGTGCAGCTGGGCGACATCGCCGACATCCAGACCGGCCCGCAGATGCGCCGCGGTATTGCCGAACTGGACGGCGAAGGCGAGGTGGTCGGTGGCATCGTTGTCATGCGCTACGGCGAGAACGCGCTTAAGGTCATCGAGGGTGTGCAGACCAGGCTGGACGAGTTGCGGGCCGGCCTTCCCGAAGGCGTCGAGATCATCGAAACCTACAACCGCTCGACGCTGATCGAACGTGCCGTTGAGACGCTTAGTAGCAAGCTCGTGCAGGAGTTTATCGTCGTCACGCTGGTGTGCCTGCTTTTCCTGCTGCACCTGCGCTCGGCACTGGTCATCGTCCTGTCGCTGCCGCTGGGCATCCTCGCGGCCTTCATCATCATGTATTCGCAGGGCATAAACGCCAACATCATGTCGCTGGGCGGCATCGCCATCGCCATTGGCGCCATGGTCGATGCGGCCATTGTCATGATTGAAAACGTGCACAAGCACATGGAACGACGACAGGGCGAGGACTACGACCACTGGGAGCTGATCCGCAAGGCCACGAATGAAGTCGGCCCGCCGCTGTTCTTTTCCTTGCTGATTATTACGCTGTCGTTCCTGCCCGTGTTCACGCTCGAGGCGCAGGAGGGCCGTCTGTTTGCGCCGCTGGCGTGGACCAAAACCTATGCCATGGCAGCAGCCGCGGCGTTGTCGATTACTCTCGTGCCGGTCCTGATGGGTTACTTCATACGCGGTCGCATCACGCCCGAGCACAAGAACCCGGTCAATCGCCTGCTGGTTGCCGTCTATCGACCCGTGATCAGCCTGGTATTGAAAGCGCCGGTGCTGGTGCTGTTGATCGCGTTGAGCATCGCGGCCAGCGGGGTGTGGCCGCTGATGAAGCTCGGTTCGGAATTCATGCCCGATCTCGACGAGGGTGACCTGATGTACATGCCGACGACATTCCCCGGCATCTCTATCGGCAAGGCACAGCAGTTGCTGCAGCAGACCGACAAGCTGATCCGTACTGTACCGGAAGTGAAAAGGGTATTCGGCAAGATCGGCCGCGCCGAGACGGCCACCGATCCGGCGCCGCTGACGATGATCGAGACGACCATACAGCTGAAACCGCGCAGCGAGTGGCGGCCGGGTATGACGACCGAGAAATTGAAACGTGAGTTCGATCGGCTGATCCGGTTTCCCGGTCTGACCAATGCGTGGGTGATGCCGATAAAGACGCGCATCGACATGCTGGCAACGGGTATCAAGACCCCGGTCGGCATCAAGGTGGCCGGGCCTGACCTCGACGTCATCCAGCAGATCGGCCGTGATATCGAGAAGGCCGTCGTGCAGGTACCGGGTACCGTGTCCGCGTTCTCGGAGCGTGTCGCCGGCGGACGCTATGTCACGGTCGACATCCGCCGTCGGGACGCGGGGCGGTTGGGACTCAATATTGCCGATGTCCACGAAGTGATCACCGCCGCAGTCGGCGGCATGAACATCTCGCAGTCCATTGAAGGCCTCGAGCGCTATCCGATAAACCTGCGCTATCCGCGTGATGTACGCGACTCGGTCGACAAGCTGCGTGCCCTGCCGATCGTGACGCCGTCCGGGGCACGGGTTTCGCTGGGTGAAGTCGCGGATGTGCGTATCGAGGCGGGCCCGGCAATGATCAAGTCCGAGAACGCCAGGCCGAACGGCTGGACTTTCGTCGATATCGAGGGCCGCGACCTCGGTTCGTACGTCGCCGAGGCACAGCGTGTCGTGGCACGGGACGTGAAACTGCCGCCGGGCTACTCGATTGCCTGGTCAGGTCAGTATGAGTACATGGTGCGCGCGAAAGAGCGTCTCAGCCAGGTCATCCCTATCACGCTGGCGATCATTCTGCTGCTGTTGTATCTCAACTTCCGCAACCTGACCGAGGTGCTGATCATCATGGGTACCCTGCCACTGGCACTGGTGGGGGGCTTCTGGCTGCTGTACCTGCTGGATTACAACCTATCCGTCGCGGTGGGCGTCGGCTTTATCGCGCTGGCCGGTGTTGCGGTCGAGATCGGTGTCGTCATGCTGGTCTACCTGAACCAGGCCTGGCATCAGATGCTTGCAGACCGGCAGGGCAAGCCCGGTATAAGCGACTTGCGTGATGCAGTGGTAAACGGGGCGCTGCTGCGTGTCCGACCGGTGATCATGACGGTAGCCACGATCATCGCCGGTCTGCTTCCGATCATGCTCGGCAGCGGCACGGGTTCGGAGGTGATGCGCCGCATCGCCGCACCGATGGTCGGCGGCATGGTCAGCGCCACGTTGCTGACACTGATTATTATCCCGTCGGCGTTTTTGATCTGGAAGCGTAGGCGACTGGTGGCATCTGGGCAGGGAGATGGTGGGCAATTTTGAGACATGCCCAGGTCTTGATCTGT
>JARFQC010000230.1 GCA_029287965.1 Arenicellales bacterium | reverse complement strand
CTTTAGCGATTAAAAAACGACTGGACAGTGCATGCAACTAGTCCGGCAACATTTTCCGGGAGGCTGTGAATGCGTGCCCGTGCGTTTGCAATAATCAGATTATAAAAACAAATCGTGGAGTACTAGATGGATATCGCCGAGCTGCTCGCATTTTCAAATAAACAGAACGCCTCCGATTTACATATTTCAGCGGGTCTTCCGCCACTGATCAGGGTTGATGGAGAAATTAAGCGCATCAACGTTGAGTCCCTCGACGACAGAACCGTTCATGACATGATTTATGACATCATGAACGACAAGCAGCAAAAGGATTTTGAAGAATTTTTCGAGACGGATTTCTCTTTCGATCTGCCTGGCATCGCAAGATATCGTGTCAACGCGTTCAACCAGAACCGGGGGCCCGCAGCCGCCTTCCGTACCATTCCGTCAAAAGTACTGACCCTGGAGCAGCTCAACGCCCCGGAAATCTTCAAGAAGATATCACAACAGCCACGAGGACTGGTTCTCGTTACCGGCCCCACCGGCTCAGGTAAATCCACGACCCTGGCGGCGATGATCGATTATGTGAATGAGAACCGCAGCGAGCACATCCTCACGATTGAAGATCCGATCGAATTTGTCCACCAGAGCAAGAGCTGCCTCGTCAACCAGCGCGAGCTGGGTACCCATACACTGGGTTTCTCTGAAGCACTGCGTTCAGCACTGCGCGAAGACCCCGACGTTATCCTCGTGGGCGAGATGCGTGACCTGGAAACCATCCGTCTTGCCCTGACGGCGGCAGAAACCGGACATCTCGTGTTCGCAACACTGCATACCACGTCAGCAGCCAAGACCATAGACCGTATCGTAGATGTATTCCCGGCAGCGGAAAAAGACATGGTTAGGGCGATGCTGTCCGAGTCTCTTCGCGCTGTCATCGCGCAGACGCTGTTAAAGAAGGTCAACGGAGGTCGCGTAGCGGCACATGAAATCATGATCGCAACACCCGCCATCAGAAACCTGATCAGGGAAAACAAGATCGCCCAGATGTATTCGTCCATTCAGACAGGGCAGGCCAAGGGCATGCAGACCCTCGACCAGTGCCTGATTAACCTGGTCAGAAACCGTGTCGTACACGTTGAGGAGGCACGCAGTCGTGCTGCTGACAAGACAAAGTTCCAGGCACCGGGCAGTGCGCCGGCAGCAGGGAGGGCTTAAGCAATGATTTTTACCGACCTGCTCAAACTGATGGTGCTGAAAAATGCATCGGATCTGTTTATTACAGCTGGCATCCCGCCTGCGTTGAAAGTCGATGGCAAAATCACACCCGTCACGCAGCAGTCTCTGACGCCAGACGAGAGCCGCTCGTTCGCCTACGGCATAATGAACGAGGAACAACGGCGCCAGTTCGAAGCGACTAACGAATGCAACTTCGCCATTCACCCGAAAAAAATCGGTCGTTTCCGCGTAAACGTATTCATGCAGCAGAACATGATCGGCATGGTCTTGCGTACTATCGAATCTCACATTCCTAAATTCGATGAACTGAATCTGCCCCCGGTGCTGAGCGAAATTGCGATGGTTCAACGCGGCCTGGTCATGTTCGTGGGCGGTACCGGTACGGGTAAATCGACCTCGCTCGCAGCATTGATCGGGTATCGCAACGAAAACAGCTTCGGTCACATCATTACTATCGAAGACCCGATCGAGTACGTTCATGAACACAAGAACTGTGTGATCACTCAACGGGAAGTCGGCGTGGATACCGAGTCGTTTGAATCCGGGCTGATTAACGCCATGCGCCAGGCTCCTGACGTCATCCTGATTGGTGAAATCCGGACCCGCGACACCATGGACAAGGCCATTATCTTTGCTGAAACGGGACACCTCTGCCTTGCTACGCTGCATGCGAACAACGCCTACCAGGCGCTGGAGCGGATTCTGAACTTCTTCCCGGAAGACCGGCACAATCAGTTGTATCTTGACCTTTCCATGAATCTCCATGCAATTATTTCGCAGCGCCTGTTGCGTAGACGCGGCGGTGAAGGACGCGTGCCTGCAGTGGAAATTATGATCAAGACGCCGCTGATTGGTGATCTGATCCTGAAAGGAAAAATATCCGAAATCCGTGACGTGGTTGCACGTTCTACCGAGCATGGCATGCAGACCTTCGACCAATCCCTGTTTCAGCTATTCGAGGACGGGCTGATCGAATACGACGATGCGATTCGAACAGCAGATTCGGGTAACGATCTGCGCCTCAAGATCAAGCTGGAGAGCAAACGTGGGGAAGGCGGGGAACTTGGCGACTCCCTGTCGGGTACATCATATTCAGGCATGACACCACCCTCTAGCAGTGGTCCTGACTACTAACAGTTCTGCCCGGGTCGTCATGTCCGGCTCGGGAAGATAATGCTTTTCAGCAACCCCGCTGTTTGATACTTTTACCGACTGTCATATTTCCGGGACTCAGGTTGAGTGAAGCGACCGGCTTAGTTAAATAATTATATGTGACTTTTATGCTGGCTTTTGCCAGCACAAAACATGGGATATAACAGTCCCGCCCTGCGAATAACAAAACAACATGCAGGGGCAAATAAGACGACTTGAGGAGAGCAACGATGAATCTGTCACGAAGGGAATTTATTCAATTACTTGGCATTGCCAGCGCAGCCGGCATGTTCCCCGGATCGGCCAGGGCAGCGGCCAACCCGGCCGAAATCTACAAGCAGGAAAAATTTGGCAATGTCTGCCTTATGCATTTTACGGACTGCCATGCCCAACTTAACCCCATTTACTTCCGCGAACCCAACGTCAACATTGGAGTTGGCGGCGCCTTCAATCAGCCACCTCATATCGTCGGCGACAAGCTGCTGCAGCATTTCGGCATCAAGCCGGGTACCAGGGAGGCGCATGCCTTCTCATATGTAAACTATGATGAGGCCGCGGAAAAGTTTGGCCGGGTAGGCGGTTTTGCCCACCTTGCAACCCTGGTAAAGCAGGTCCGTGGCGACCGCGGTGACGGCAACAGCCTGCTGCTTGATGGCGGTGATACCTGGCAGGGTTCAGCTACTGCGTACTGGAGCCGTGGCATGGACATGGTTGGCGCATGCAACAAGCTTGGTGTCGATGTAATGACCGGGCATTGGGAATTCACTTATCAGGACACCGAGGTGATGGAGAACCTGCGAGCCTTCAAGGGTGAGTTCGTCGCACAGAATGTGCGGGTGAAGGATGACGTGCTGTTCGACTACAAGTTCGCTGATTTCAGCGACTTTAATGAAGATACGAGTAATGCCTTTAAACCATACACGGTCAAAAACGTTGGCGGTGCCAAGGTTGTCGTGGTCGGGCAGGCATTCCCGTACACGCCTATCGCCAATCCGCAGCGCTTTATTCCGGACTGGACCTTCGGCATTAACGACGCAAGCATGCAGGAGGCCGTTGACCAGGCCCGCGCTGCGGAAAATCCCGACGTAGTCGTGGTTATTTCGCACAATGGCATGGATGTCGATCTGAAAATGGCGTCGCGCGTGACAGGAATCGACGTGATATTCGGCGGACATACGCATGACGGTATGCCTCAGCCAACCGTCGTGAAAAACAGCGGTGGCCAGACACTGGTTACCAATGCGGGTTCAAATGGCAAGTTCCTCGGTGTGATGGACCTGGATGTGCGTAACGGCAAGGTGCAGGGCTACCGCTACCGCTTGATGCCGGTGTTCTCGAACCTGATCGACCCCGATCCTTCGATGGCCAAGTACATCCAGGAAGTACGCGCACCTCACGAAGCTAAACTGAAAGAAGAACTGGCTGTGGCCGAGCAGACCCTGTACCGGCGCGGCAATTTTAACGGTACCTTCGACCAGGTGATCTGTGATGCCCTGCGCAAAGTCAACGATGCAGAAATTGCCCTGTCGCCCGGTTTCCGCTGGGGTACTACGGTTCTGGGCGGTCAGCCCATCACGTTTGAAAACGTCATGGATCAGACCTGCATTACATACCCCGAAACCTATCGCCGGGAAATGACAGGCGAAGAGCTTAAGATTATTCTCGAGGATGTTGCCGACAACCTGTTCAATGAGGATCCGTATTATCAGCAAGGCGGTGATATGGTCCGGGTGGGCGGTATCGACTTTACCTTTGCGCCAAAACAGACGATCGGCAATCGCGTAACCGAGTTAAGAAAGGACGACGGGACCCCGATCGATGCTTCCAAGAAGTACATGGTATCGGGCTGGGCTACGGTAGGTTCAGTGGCCGAGGGGCGGCCAATATGGGAGGTCGTATCTGATTATCTCCGCGATGCAGGCACAATTAAATTGAAAAAAATGAACCTTCCCAAGCTGGTGGGCGTTGACGACAATCCCGGGTTGTCCAGCTTCGGCAAGGTATAAACTCTGAAATAATAAACACGGAGAAGTTTTCCGGATGTATAAATGGACCAACGCGGCTGCCGGCATTGTGCTGGCAGCCGCACTTTCTATTATGGGTGGCTGTCAGACAGCCGATAAGCCCGATAACAAACCCCGCCAGATTGATTATGACCTCGGCAGTTATTTTAAATCCCTGCCACGTGATTTTCCCGAATCACGCCAGTATCGTGCATCGGACGGTTCAACGCTGACATTCACCGGATATCGGCATGGCCGGAAGAACCGTGTCGCACTGATCTACTTGCACGGCCTGGAAGGCCATGCAGGATGGGGGCAGGACCTCTCTCTCAAGCTGGCAGACAGAGGCTACGACGTATTCGCGCTGGATCGGCGAGGTAGTGGTTTGAGTAAAGCCAATACACGCACACTCACAGGCAAGCCGCCTGGCTTTGAGGATATAGTCAGCGATGTACATTCGTTCCTTAAGCCGCTCAAGGGGTACTACGATTCTGTTTACCTGGTAGGGAATGACTGGGGAGCAAGGCTGGCACTGGCCTATGGAATTGCCTACAAGGGTCAGAGCAACGGGCTCGTACTGATCAGTCCGCGTGTAACGAATGATTCCGAGAGCATCACGGGGCGCATGATGGCCATGACCGGCGTTGACAAGGATTCAGCATCAGATTCAGCAGCCTCCTTCGATGCCAGCCAGCATACCTCGAAGGCGGAACAACAGCGTGAAATGACTAACGATCCACTGCGGCGAAAACAACTGGATGAAAACTTCGTTCTCCAGAGCAAGCGAATGGGCGACTTCATCAAGAAGTACATAAAAAGGCTTGATCAGCCGCTGCAGCTGTTTCTGGCCGGTGATGACAAACTCATAGATCATGACAAGGTCATTGGTCTGCTAGAGAGGGGCAATCAGCCATCGCTGGATATTCAAATGGTATCAGGCGCCAAGCATGCGCTGCCGGTCGAATCCCCTGACCGTGTAGCACGCGATATACACCACTGGGTCCGGTACCAGGAGCTTTCACGCACAGGCGGGTAGGCGGCCTGATCTTGGTATGCATTCGCATGTTTCGCTGGGAGCCAGGCCTGCGAGTCCGTGTCCGTGATGCAGTCTGCACTCCATTGAACACCTCCTGTCGGGTGGCGTGAAATCCGGGTGAACCAGGTGTTCGCTCATGCGGGATCCTTTCATCCTGAACTAACCGGCAGCGATCAACGTGCATCATCAAAAAATACAATTCGATGCATAAGCAAATACTACCCCGCAAAAGCTTGATTCCGGCCATACAAGGGTTGGCATGTATCTGGCGGTAATGTATCTTACGTAGACTTGATGTGGTCAGTAATTAAGCATGGGATAGTGCCCTCATGCTGGACTGAAAGCCGGTCAGCATAGTTGGCGTAACGATGACGCAAGAGTGAATCTTCATGGGTTGAGTAGGCGACCTATGTTGTTGAACTAATTAAATAAAACGGAAATCCCACTGAGTCATCTGATGCGGATAATCCGGAGAATCTCGAAAAAAGAGGAATGATTATGGCAGTAAACCGCCCGGGTTTAGAGCTGCGATACAAGCTATCGAAAATTTTGCGCTTTGCCGCCGTCGCAATAAGTATAAGCAGTGTCTCTCTCGCTCATGCGTATAACATCGTTGATGTCGAGATGCAGGCTGTAGGCAATGACTCAGTACTGGGCGGTACAGTCATTCCATATAAGGAAGTGGTACTAAATGCACAGATGCCGGGAAGGGTGACTTTCATCGCCGGTTCGGAAGGCGACAACTTTTCCAAAGGGGCCCTGCTGCTCTCCCTGGACGATGATGCGCTGCAGGCCAAGCGTCAGGCAGTGCTCGCCAGTATTTATAGTGCCAACAGCGCACTGAGAAATGCCAGGGCGCAGTACAACCGCGAGCTATGGTCACCAGGCAGCCGTGACGCCACCCGACAAAACATGGGTATGGGAGTGCCATCCATGTTCGACTCAATGTTTACCCGCAATTTCGCCTCCATGTTCGATGCTGGCGAACCCGCTCTCAACAGGCAAACCGACCTGATTGCACAGGGTACAGGAATGAACCAGGCTCATGCCGGGCTGCTTCAGGCGCAGGCGACGCTTGGCGAACTGGACGCCAAGATCCGCGACACCAAATCCATGTCGCCATTTGATGGCGTCATCACTGACAAGCTGGTCGAAGTGGGTGATACCGTCCAGCCAGGTCAACCACTGATCAAGTTTGCCCACGTCAAATATCTCCGCGTACGCGTGGACGTCCCGGTTCGCCTGGTCAAGAATCTCAAGCTAAAGCAACTGGTTGATGTCAAGCTCGACGGCAGCGATGCACCGGTCAAGGCAAGGGTAAGCCGTATATACCCGGTTGCAGATTCGAGCCGCCACACCGTTATCGTCAAGTTTGATCTGCCTATGGACGTCGTTGCCGGTCCCGGCATGTACGCCCGGGTCAGTATTCCGACACAGCCCAGCGGTGAAATACCGCAGATGGCTGTGATTCCGAAGTCAGCAGTCGTCCGGCGGGGCAGTCTGCCTTCCGTCTTCGTGATCAACAATGATGGTGCCGCCGAGATGCGGATTGTTCGCACCAGTCATCAGGTTGGAGGAGGGAAAATTTCCATCAGTTCAGGTCTGACTGGTAATGAAAGGATCGTCGACAATCCACCCCCCGGGATTGTATCCGGCTGGCGACCCAACGAACCTCGCTAATGTCACAAGACTGCATCAGACCTGAAAAAAAGTAACACTGCGGAATAATAATGACTGATAACGATAATCAGAATCCTAAAGGGGAAAAAGAGGAGGGCAGCATTAAGCAGGACGATGCTGCTTGCGCAATGGACGACAACATCCATCGCGAGCATGAAGGACTCGGGATAGCGGGCAAACTGGCCCAGACATTTATCCACTCACCTTTGTCGCCTTTGTTTTATTTTGCCCTGCTTGGCCTGGGCATGATGGGGATGATGTTCACTCCCCGCCAGGAAGATCCACAGATTTCCGTCCCCATGGTGGATATTTTCGTCAGCTATCCCGGAGCTTCTTCGAAGCAGGTAGCGTCGATGATCGCCAACCCGCTCGAAAAAATCATGTCCGAGATACAGGGCATAGAGCATGTCTACTCCGCTTCGCAGCGCGGAAGCGCCATGGTCACCGTACAGTTCATAGTCGGCGAGGACATGGGAGAGTCGCTGGTCAAGGTCTATGACAAGCTGGAATCGAATAAAGATCAGATTCCACCCGGAGCAACACCGCCGCTGGTCAAACCGAAAGCCGTCGATGACGTGCCTACTGCCACGTTAACGTTGTGGTCGACGGAGGTCTCCGATGAAGAGCTGAGATTGCTGGGGCTGGATGTGATGCAGCGCATCAAGGAAGTAAAAGATACCAGCCAGGCATTCATTACAGGCGGACGTTCAGAACAGATACGGGTGGAAGTGCGACCTGAACGACTTGCTGGATTCGACCTGACCCTGGATCAGCTGACGCATACCATCAGCAGTGCGAATGGTGAACTCAAGGCGGGGACGATTGAAACCGGTGACAATGCTTTCCGGGTTTACACCGGTAGTTTCCTCCGCACTGCAAGTGATCTTGAGAACCTGGTGATCGGCACGCACGAAGGCTCGGTTGTATATGTAAGAGACGTTGCAGATGTATTCGATGGGCCTTCAGAGACCCGGGATCTGGTGACATTCTATACTGGCCAGGCCTACAAATCCGGCGGTGAGCTCGTGCCGGACGGAGCGCCGGCCATCACCATAGCCGTTGCAAAGAAAAAAGGCTCAAATGGTGTAGAAGTCGCGAATAATGTGCTGGACAAGGTAGAGCAGCTCAAGGGGCGGCTCATTCCCGACAATGTTCACGTCGCTGTTACACGAAACTATGGTAAGACAGCCAATGACAAGGTGAACAGTCTTATTCTGAAGCTGTTTTTCGTGACCGGTTGTGTCACGGTACTGATCTGGTGGTTCCTTGGTTTCAAGGCTTCGATGGTTGTTCTGATCGTCATCCCGAATGTTATTTTGATCACGGTATTCATGGCCTGGATCTTGGGTTTCACGATTGACCGGGTATCGCTGTTTGCCCTGATCTTCTCTATCGGCATCCTCGTGGATGATGCCATCGTGGTGGTAGAAAACATCTATCGTCGCTGGCTGGAAGAAGG
>JARFQC010000194.1 GCA_029287965.1 Arenicellales bacterium | reverse complement strand
CGCTACGCCCGTCAGGACATCGAGGCGGGCGAGCTTTTCGGCTTCTTGCTTGGCCGCCTGCAGATCCCTGGTACGCTGCTCAACGGTTATTTCGACGTTGTCCTTGGCCCGGCTCAGCGTTTCCCTGGCCAGCAATACCTTTTCGATGGCGCGCTGGTGGGCAGCCTCGCGTTCGATGCGCATCTGGTTGATGCGGTCGGCCATCGCCCGCGACAGCTGGATCATGTCGGAGAGCAGACCGATTTCGGCAGCGTGGTAGTTGAGAAAGGTATAGGGCAGAAAACCCGATACGGTCAATGCGCTGAAAAATGCACCTACAAGTGTCGCCAGCGAGGCAATGACAAAGAAGCGCGCAGCACGAAAGCCCTTCAGCAAGGCGACGATACCGGCCAGGGCCACCAGTGGCGAATAGATGAATACCCCGTAGATCGACAACATGTTGTACAGCATGCGATCGCCGGCCAGGAAAGCGAACAGCAGCGACCCGGTCAGCAGCACGATAAACCCTAACATCACGCGGTAAAGGCGCGGCATGCGCTTGCGTGGATTGAGGAATGAGAAGGCGAACAGCATACCGGTGAGCTGGAACAGCACGATGAACAGCCCGTATGACCAGTTGACCCAGTGCGTTGCGGCGGGCCACAGGTACTGGAAGGCGAAGCCGTTGTAGGTGAAGTTCATCAGGAAGAACGTCGCCAGGTACAGGCAATAGAAGAAATAGCGGGCATCCCGGATCGACAGGAAAATGATGCCGTTATACAGCAGCATCACCAGCAGGCTGCCGTAGAAAATGCCGTAATAGATGCCCAGCTGCCACTCGTTCTCATCGAAGAAGCTCGGCATACGCAGCGTCAACGGGGTCATGAACGGATCATCGCTGCGTATTCGCATCAGGTAAGTGGTCTGGCCGGGCGGGATAAGCAGCGTGTTCAGGTACTGGTTATGGCGAATCTCGCGGTTGGCGAAAGGGTGTTCGTCACCCATGGAGATGCGCTCGTAGCGGCCATCCTCGGCGGGAATATAGAGTTCAGCTCGATCGATCCAGGGCACGTCCAGCGCCAGCACCCTGATGGTCGGCTGCCGGTCCGGATTGCTGACCGTGAAACGGTACCAGTAGACCGAGCGCGTGAATCCGAGGCTGAAGTAGCGTTCACCGGCGTCACGAAAACGATCGGCCGCACTGCCCCGTGTCACGTCAGCCAGGCTGAGTGTGGCTGTTTCGTCTTCGAGTATTTCGATGTAGGGATGGACAACCTGGCGTTCCGCATCATCATCAAGGACGATGACATCGGCCGTGGCCGTTACGCTGTACGTGAGCGCAGCAAAGAAAAGGAGGAATAAACGGCCCATGCCATAGATAATCTAGACCATCAGGCGTTTTTTTCCAGTTGTTCCAGCAACTTATCTCCGATAATTTCACCCCGCCAGCCGTGCAGTACGTCCAGTGAACGACTGCCCTGCACCATCGCCATCAGGTCGCGGCGCGTGGCCAGCAGGGAGGCCGGGATGTCCAGTTCCCCGGCCTTTTCGTCAAGCAACTTCGCAAGCTGTTTGCTCAACGTCTTTTCGGTCGCATCCGGCCTGGTGTTGACGGGAGGTGCGTCGCTTGCGTCGCTGGCATCCGAATCGGCGATGACGCTCAACAGCTGGCGGCCGCGATGTTTCAGCAGCCCGTCCGTCATGCCCTCGATGCCGGCAAGCTGCTGCATATCGACCGGCTGCTGTTCGGCCAGGGCCACTACCACCTGGTCTGCCATGATCCAGCGGCGCGGTAAATCACGGCGACGCGCCGTCTCCTCACGCCAGGCGGCAAGCCGCTTTGCGGTATGAAATGCCGCTCCGCGCAGCGAACGAATGGCACCAATACGTTTCCAGGCATCGTCATTGTTGATCTCGAAACCGGATGCATCGGTCAGACTCAGCATACTCTCCCGGAACCACTCCATGCGGCCCTTTTCCTGCAAGGCATCATTGAGCATCGTGTAGACATCGGGCAGATAGCGTACGTCGTCCTCGGCATAGCAGATTTCCTCGTCGCTGAGCGGTCTCTGGCACCAGCGGGCACGGGTATGCGCCTTGGACAGGCTGACCCCGGAGAGCGCCTCGACCAGCGCCGCATAGGACACCTGGTCGCCATGACCGCAGAATGCAGACGCCAGCTGGGTGTCGAAGATCGGGCCGGGAATAGCGTCGAACAGCTGCAGCAGGATTTCCAGGTCCTGCCGGCAGGCATGCATGATTTTGACGATGCTGCTGTCGAACAGTATGTCCCGCAATGCTGTGAGGTCATCGATGGCAAGCGGGTCGACGCAGGCGATCAGTCCGTTGCCTGACACCTGCAGCAGGCAGGGCTGCGCATAGTAGGTCTTCTCGCGCAGGAATTCCGTATCGAGGCCGATACAGGGTGCATCACCCAGTCTTGAACAGAATTGCTTTAACTCATCCTCGGTATCGATATAAAATGTCTCGCTCACTTCCCTGTCCTGGATAGTATTTCAAGCGCACGGATTATCCGGTACCGCGCGATTGCCGACAAGCCACCATTGACTGACTTACTCAAATACTTCGTTGAGCTCTGCCTGTTGCGCAAGGGCCCGCAGGATGCACCTGTCTCTCTGCCGCTGCTGCTAGTGACCGGCACGGCGCTGGTTGTCACTGCCGTGATCACCGACCAGCTGCACGAAGACATTATCGGCAAGCTCAGCTTCGCCGTCATCCAGGTTGCGATGCTCACCGCGGTGGTGTTCGTCATCCTGTCCGTTGCCAAGCACGCCGAACGGGTCATGCAAACCTTGATTGCCATGTACGGCAGTGGTGCGCTGATACAGTTGCTGATGTGGCCATTCCGCGCCCGCCTCGATCCTACTATCGAGGATCCCCAGCAATTGCAGGGAGAACAGCTCCCCCTCATCGCCGTGCTGGTATTCGGCATCTGGTCATTCATCATCATGATTCACATCTACCGCCATGCGCTGGATACGACACGCGGCAAGGCAATCCTGATCACGATCCTGACCCAGATCATCATCGGCCTGGTCATGCTCAACCTGTTTGGTGGTGCCAGGGTCTGATGCACGTCCACATTCTTGGCATTTGCGGAACCTTCATGGGCGGCATCGCCGCGCTGGCCCGGGAACTGGGTCATACCGTGACCGGCTCGGACAGCAATCCCTACCCGCCGATGAGCACCCAGCTGGAAGCCCAGGGCATCGACGTCGCACGTTATTCAGCGGACAACCTCGACCCGGCGCCGGACATAGTCGTGATAGGCAATGCCCTGTCGCGTGGCAACCCTGAAGTGGAGGCCGTGCTGGAGCAGGACCTGCCCTATACCTCCGGCCCGCAATGGCTGGCCGAACACCTGCTCAGGGGGCGGCACGTTCTAGCCGTCGCCGGCACCCACGGTAAAACGACCACCAGCAGCATGCTGGCATGGATACTCGAAGCGGCCGGCCTTGAGCCCGGCTTCCTCATCGGCGGTGTGCCGCAGAATTTCGGCATCACGGCCCGCAGCGGTGGCGGTAAATACTTCGTTATCGAGGCAGACGAATATGACACGGCCTTCTTCGACAAGCGTTCCAAGTTTATCCACTACCATCCCAGGACCCTGGTGCTGAATAACCTGGAGTTTGATCATGCGGATATCTTCAACGACCTGGACGCCATCAAGCAGCAGTTTCACTTCCTGATCCGCACCGTGCCCGGTTCCGGCCGGCTTGTTATCAACGCCGATGACGGGGAACTGCCCGATGTGCTGGCAAAAGGCTGCTGGTCGGCACAGCAGACCCTGAGTACAGAAACAGACGCGGTCTGTGACTGGCAACTGGTCAATGCCGCAGCCGATTACGCATCGTTCGAAGTTGTACACTCGGGCACTAACTGCGGCCGGCTGGAATGGGACCTGATCGGGGCCCACAATGCCGCCAATGCCCTGGCGGCCATAGCGGCAGCCGACCACGCGGGCGTCGATCCAGCCACCTCCATCGCGGCCCTGCAGAAATTCGAGAATGTGAAGCGGCGCATGGAAGTGCGCGGCAGGATAAACGGCATCACCGTTTACGATGACTTCGCCCACCATCCGACCGCTATCGCAACGACGCTGGACGGCCTGCGCCGGCACACTGAAGACGGACGCATCATCGCGGTGCTGGAACCACGCTCTAACACCATGCGCATGGGCGTGCACAAGGACACCCTGGGGCGTTCCCTTAACGGTGCCGACGAGGTATTCATGTTCGTACCCGACGACCAGTCATGGGATACATCAACCCTTGCCGGGGAACTCGGTGAGCACCTTGCGATCCATAATGATGTCGATGCACTGCTTGATGAACTGATGCCCGCTACCCGGTCCGGTGACCATATACTCGTGATGAGCAATGGCGGCTTTGCCGGCATTCATGACAAGATCCTGCAACGACTGGCAGACTGAAAATCCAAACGGAGCTTTAAGCATGAGAAAACTGATTGGCCTACTCGCACTGATAACCCTTCTGCCGCTGACCGCATGGGCGGAATTCAAGGACGGTGAACACTATGCGCGTTATCCGCAGCAGTTCCCTGTTGCAACCGGCGACAAGATCGAGGTGCGTGAAATATTCTGGTACGGCTGTCCGCACTGCTACACCCTGGAACCCAAGCTGCAGCAGTGGGAAAAAAACGCCATGCCGGATAATGCCGAGCTCATCCGCATGCCCGGCATTTTCCGTGAAAACTGGGTACCGCATGCGCGTGCCTTCTACACGTTCAAGTCCATGGGCATACTCGACACCATGCATGATGCACTGATGATAGAAATGCACCAGAAGAAAAAACGCATCACCACGCGTGAACAGCTCGCTGACCTGGTGGAAGCGAAGGGATACGACAGGAAGAAGTTCCTCAGCACCTACAACTCCTTCAGCGTCGACTCACTGAGCAGACAGGCTGCCATCATGACCAAGCGCTACGGCATCACCGGCGTACCGTCCATTGTTGTTGATGGCCGCTATGTCACCGGCGTCGGACAGGCCGGCGGTTACGATCAGCTGTTCAAGGTCATCAACTACCTTATCGGACTTGCCGCAGAAGAACGCAAGGCCGCTGGTGAAAAACAGGCACCGGCGGGCTGAACCCTGCTCGCCTTACACCGGATTCTGGTGTATAAACGTACGCAGCATTCCGACATGGCCGATATAATAACTAAGGGGAGCTTGCACGATGTATCTACCTAAGCCGCTGTATGAAGCTAAACCGTATCTCTACCTGCTGACAGGTGTTCTGGTCGCGGTAACCTGGGGGTTCAGCCCATTCTCCGTCATCAGCTCGGCAGCACTCATCATAGGCGGCGCCTTCATTATCTACCTGCGTTTTGTTTATCGCAGAAAAGCCCGGGCAGCACAGGAATCATCTGCCGCAACAGAAACGCCCGAAGCGACTACCGAAAAGACAACCGAAGACCAGCCTTCCTGACCTTGGCCCCGTTACAAGTACGCTCCCTCGCAGCAGCGCTGTGCTGCCTCGCTGCGTCCGCATTTCTGCTGCTCCATACTGAACCCGCTGCCGCCAAGGACGCCAGTGCGCTGGGCAAGGCCGTGGATGGCCTGATCGCGAACCGTACGACAGATCCCATAGCAAAAAACCATCGCGGCATCCGTGTACTGGTGTCCTACAACGCAACCAACTATTTCGTCGTCAAGAGCCAGCAGCATGGCCTTGAATACGAACTGATGGAAAACTTCGCCAAGGACCTCAACAAACACCACAAGAGTGCCAACAAGAAACGGCACATGATCTATATCTCCGTGCCCTTCAACCAGCTGATTCCCAGCCTGCTGGCGGGCAAGGGTGACATCATCGCGGCCGGCCTTACCGTAACGCCGTGGCGATCCAAGAAAGTTGCCTTTTCCAATCCCTACCGTACCGGCATCAGTGAAGTCGTTGTGCGATCGAAAAAGGCCGAAGCACTTGAATCCGTCATGGACCTGTCCGGCAAAACCGTCCACGTCATGCGCGGCAGCAGCTATGGCGACCACCTGCGCGGCTTGAATTCACGCCTGAAAAAGAACCAGCGCAAACCGATAAAGATCGTCGAAGTCGACAAGAGCCTGGCCAGCGAAGACATCCTGCAGATGGTCAATGCCGGAATATTCGACTACACCATCGTGGACAGCCATATAGCGGACCTGTGGTCGCAACTGCTGGAAGACATCCGGGTGGAACCGGGCGCCACGATCAACGAAGACGGCAAGATCGCCTGGGCAGTGCGCAAGGAAAACAAGCAGCTGTTGAACAAGCTGAACAAATTCGTCGCCAAGCATAAACAGGGCACGATGATGGGCAACATCCTGTTCAATCGCTATTACAAGGACACCAAGTGGATCGTCAACCCGCTGACTGACGATGCCATGGAGCGCCTGGAACGCTACCAGAATGCGTTCCAGAGCTACGGCGGCAAGTACGGTATTGCCTGGGTCATGCTGACCGCACAGGGCTTCCAGGAATCACGCCTGGACCAGAGCAAGGTCAGCCGGTCGGGCGCGGTCGGCGTTATGCAGATCAAACCGTCCACGGCAGCAGACAAGAATGTCGGCATCACCGGGGTGCGGGAAGACGCGGACAAGAACATCCACGCCGCTATCAAGTACCTGGACTTTATCCGCTCCCGCTATTTCTCGGACCCGGGTATAGAACCAGTCGACCAGGTGGCGCTTTCCCTGGCCGCTTACAATGCGGGGCCGGCGAGAATCGCTTCGATGCGCAAGAAAACCAAACAGGCCGGGCTTGACCCGAACAAGTGGTTCGACCATGTCGAGCAGATCACCAACAAGCATGTCGGCAGCGAACCGGTCAATTACGTTGCCAATATCTTCAAGTACTACATCGCCTTCAACACGACCCTGAACACGGCTGTAGAACGCATAAAAGCGGCAGAGGAGCTGCGCTGATCGGTGGGATTGGACTGATTACGCAGTTCGATTCGCGGCGACGACTGCATGGATGCAGGAGGTAGAGCAACGCATGGAGCAGTTGCCGAGGCCGCCGCTCCTGCAAGCCAGTCAGAAGCCTGTTCGAATACTACAGGCGCGATCGCCGATCACGATTGGATTTATTCCAACCCGTTCAGCAACCCATGATTACCTTATTCGCAACACACGGTGAATGAGTGCTGGCCTGATTTCCTTGTAGGAGCGGCGGCCTCGCCGCGATCAATGCTTGCTCCTTCGCTCCAGGTAAAAACCTGATTGAATAACGCAGGCGCGATCGCCGGTCACGATTGGATTTATTCCAACCCGTTCAGCAATCCATGACTACCTTATTCGCAACACCCACTGCATGAGTGCTAGCCTGATTTCCTGTAGGAGCGGCGGCCCCGCCGCGAATCGAACTGTGTAATCAGTCGAATCCCACCGATCAGCGCAGTTCCTCTGCCGCTTTCATGCGTTCTACAGCCGTGTTCAGGGTCGTGTTGAAGGCGATGTAGTACTTGAAGATATTGGCAACGTAATTGACCGGTTCGCTGCCGACATGCTTGTTGGTGATCTGCTCGACATGGTCGAACCACTTGTTCGGGTCAAG
>JARFQC010000136.1 GCA_029287965.1 Arenicellales bacterium | reverse complement strand
GGCAGGCCTTTGGATTGGCATCATCGCAGCATTCGGCTATGCCATGCAGGTGGGGATAGACCCGGCTTGCCAACGTCGCATCAAGCCCCGGTGCTTCCAGTTCCAGTGATTTCAGGGGTGTGGCAGAGCGTGCGTATCCTGTCAGATAGCAGGCCGTACCGCCACCCGGCCAAAGCGTATCCGGCAGTGTCTGTTCGAGTTCGCCGTCCTTCATGCGCTGCTGATGCGGTCGATGTCCATATTCAGCGACACGATACCGAAATCCATGTGATCCGATGATACGTAAAGATGAATCAGGTCAAAACGGCGGTCGACGGCTATGCTGTCCTTGAGCTCATCTTCGTCTGCCAGGCCCAGCGAGATAAAGTAATCTGCCGTGACAAGATCGGCCGTAAAGCTGAACCGGATCAGCGCGATGCTGCCCGGTGTCCCCTGCTCTACGCTTACGCCCCTGTCACGAGTATTCGCACCGTAGACGGTTACGCCATCTGCGGTCTTGATCGTCAACCCGTAGATAGGATTGTCAACCTGTTGTTGAAATACTGCCCGGACTTTTACTTCAATATGATCGCCAGTCGAGCAGACCCCGGTTGCCGGCTCGCCGTTAACCAGCATAACGTAGTCCTGTATCACGCCTCGCCTGTCACCCCAGCGATACTCTGAACTATTGTAGGTTGCACGCAACGGGCAGCCGTCCATGTCCGTCCGGCTTATGAAGCCGGATGCATCTGTCGGGTAGTCTTGCTCATGCTGTGCTGCTTCCGCCTCCGGCAGTCGATCCGTTCCGAACAGCAGATTCTGGTATTCGTTAACAACCTCCATGGGCTCACCGAGCGACTTGATATTGCCGTCGTCGAGCAGTACTGCGCGGTCGCAGTGACGCACGATCAACTCGGAGGCATGGGTGACGAACAGGGTTGTCGTGCCGCCTTCCTTGAGTTCCCGCAGCTTGCGGAAACACTTGCTCTGGAAACCCACATCACCAACCGATAAGGCTTCATCAACAATGAGAATGTCCGGGTCCATGTGTATCGCAACGGAAAAGGCAAGCCGCACGAACATGCCGCTGGAATAAGTCATGACCGGTTGATCTATGAATTGACCAATGCCGGAAAATTCCAGGATGTCATCAAAACGCTGCTCCATGACACTGCGTGGTATACCCATGATCGAGGCATTCAGGTAGGCATTTTCACGGCCGGTAAACTGCGGGTTGAAGCCGGCACCGAGTTCGAGCAAGGCGGTCAGGCGCCCCTGTTTACTTACCGTGCCTTCACTCTGGTATAGCGTGCCGCTGACAATCTGCAGCAGCGTGGACTTGCCGGAACCGTTGCGGCCGACGATACCGATCGTCTCTCCCCGGCAGATATCCAGGTCTATACCGTTCAACGCCCTTACCTCGCGGTACTTCTTTTTCCGGTTGCGCAGGACCGATTGCAGGACGCGGTCTATCGGGCGCTTGTAGACGTAGTAGGTCTTGCCAAGGCCATTGATGCTGATGACGGGGTCACAGGACATCGGCAAATCCCCGCCGGCTTTTCTGGAACCAGCTAAAGCCGATCACGGCTACAACGAGTGCGATGAGCATGTATATGCCCAGTGCAGCAAAGTCGGGCATCTTGCCCCATAGCAATACGTCTCTGCATTGCTCGATGATCAGTGCCAGCGGGTTGATGTAGATGATGGACTGTAACGCGGAAGGCAGTGCCGACACGGGATAGAAAATCGGGCTCAGGAACAGCAGTGCCGTGGTCAGCATGCCCATCAGCTGCTTGATGTCGCTCAGGTATACACCCAGGGCGGAGAACAGCCAGATCGAACCTACCATGAAGATGATAAAGGGCAGGAATACAACCGGCAGCCACAGGGCGGTCAGGGGAATGCTCCCGGTAACCACCAGGTTGAACAGGCAGAGCACGATAAAGCTCATCATGGAATGAAAGGCCGTTGCACCTACTGTGATCCAGGGAAAAATTTCAATAGGGAAAACGACTTTCTTTACGTAATTGACGTTGCCGGTAATCAGGGTGGGTGCGCGGTTGATACCTTCGGCAAAAAAGCCGTGCACGATCAATCCGCAGAACAGGTTGAGTGCGAACACCCCGTCCGGCATGTCGGTGCTGCCGCGGCGCACATCGAAGACATAGCCGAAGATAAATGTATAGATGGCCAGCATCATCAACGGATTGAGCAGGGTCCAGAAGAAACCCATTACGGATCCCCGGTAGCGACTGGCTATCTCTCGCCTGACCAGCTGGCGGGTCAGGTCGATGTTATGGGTCAGGGAAGTAAATATGCCTGCCGGATTAAGGCTGTCATTAACATTGTTCATGATCTTCTAGCGTGACTGGTAATCACCCCGGCATCAGAACAGGTCGTCTGCGACCAGCTGCAGGTACTGGCCATAGGCATTCTTCTTCATTGGTTCGGCGAGGGCCAGCAACGCTTCCTTGTCGATGTAGTTCTTCCGGTAGGCGATTTCTTCCGGGCAGGCCACCTTCAGGCCCTGGCGTTTTTCCAGTGTTTCGATAAACGTGGCGGCTTCGAGCAGGGAGTCGTGTGTCCCGGTGTCGAGCCAGGCCATCCCGCGTCCCATCTTCTGCACCGACAGTTGCCCGGACTGCAGGTATAGCAGGTTGATATCGGTAATCTCCAGTTCACCGCGAGGCGAAGGCTTGATCTGCTCCGCGTAGCTGACGACCCGGTTATCGTAGAAATACAGGCCGGTGACGGCATAACGTGACTTCGGCTTGTCCGGTTTCTCTTCAATGCTGAGCACCCGGTAGTCCTTGTCGAACTCCACCACCCCGTAGCGTTCGGGATCATGCACCGGATAGGCGAAGACGGTCGCTCCCTGCTCATGGTTGGCGGCATCTACGAGCATCTGGGACATGTCGTGGCCATAGAATATGTTGTCGCCCAGCACCAGTGC
>JARFQC010000085.1 GCA_029287965.1 Arenicellales bacterium | reverse complement strand
CCGGCGCGGCCAGTTTTATCAGCAGGTGGGCAAGGCGCGATTTAGAACTGCCCGTGGACAGGTCGACCAGCCAGCTTGAGGACTGGTCAATGGCCTGCTGCCAGCGTTGATACAGCTTCTGCCTGATCCACGGGTTGTAGGTGCTGATCCTGTTCAGCTCCTCGATCCGAATGCGGCATACAGTGGTCGGCACCATTGCACTGGCATCATAACGGTATGGCTGTTCCTGCAGCATCCCCCTCAACCCAACGACTTCTCCACGTCTGACGACCCTAATAATTCTCAGCTCGCCATCAATTAATAGTTGCTGGAGTTTAATGAAGCCTTTCTTGACCAGAAACAGGTATTCGGGATTCTCATCCCGTGTAAACAAGGGATTGCCGCTGGCAAGTTGTATCTCGTCGAACAAGCCATCGAGATGTGCAAGTTGATTGTCGCCGTTATTTTCTAACGCAAAGAGCTTGCTGTTGGAACACTGCAGCTCGGGTGTCTGGTGATGCCTGGCAATTTCCATGTCATTGTTTCTTCATTTTTTAAGCATGTTGAGATAGGTAATTGAAAACACCCCTCTAGTCACCGGGGTATCTTGTATCACTCTATGGTTACGAGGGTATATCACAGGCACTATAAATTTCCGGGATGCCCGTTGCTGGTGCAAAAATTGCTGGTTTGCACCGAAACAGGCGCAGTGATGACATTTACCTGTGCCTCAACGCATTGCTCGAACCTGCCAGTAATATCAGCAAGATATGTGCCATCAGATTATATGGTGAGTGCCCGGGGTATACCTGTGGAACAGACCTTGCATACGTACTTGTTCACAGGGCATTTGATTTGAACTGTCCTGGCTGCGGCCGGCTTGGATGGGCGCAGTATACACGGCCTTGCCTTGCCGGGACGACCCGGCGGGTATGTATTGATGGCGGGACGACCCGTCGTTTATTTTCCTGAAACTGACAATGAGATATTCAGACGGATACTGGCCCAACATGCTGGCACTGTTATACGTATTGTTTGCCTTTGTGATCGGTATTGCCGGGATGTCCCAGAGCCTGCCTGCAGCAAACATACTCGGGGTATTGCTGCTCGCTCACGGGATGGTGATTGCGGCGTACATGATTCATGAGTGCGCCCATAACACCGTGTTCAGCAACAACCGCAACAATGCACGACTGGGAAATGTCCTGCTGTGGTTCACTGGCGCCGCATACGGGAAATACGAGGACATTCGCAGCAAGCATTTTCGCCATCACGTCGATAGAGCTGACGTCGTGGCGTTTGATTACCGGACCAGGCTCGCGTCATATCCCCGCCTATGCAAGATCATCAAGGCACTCGAGTGGGTCTATATCCCTGCAATCGAGATCATCATGCACGCGCTGGTACTTATCCTGCCTTTCCACCAGGCGCAGAGAAAACACTTACGCAAACACGTCATTTCGGTGCTGGCGATAAGGGTGCTGATCTTTGCGTTGCTGTTCGCCTGGTCACCGCGTGTTGTGCTGCTATATCCGATCGCCTACCTGCTGTTTCTGACCGTGATGCGATTCATGGATACGCACCAGCACACCTATGAGGTATTCGAAACACTCGACCAGGAACGCGGCGAGGAGGCGAGGCGTTTTAACGCCGAGTACGAGCAGCGCAATACATTCTCCAACCTGGTGTCCGTGCGCTACCCGTGGTTGAACCTGTTGACTTTGAACTTTGGCTACCACAATGCCCACCATGCGCGTCCGACAACACCCTGGTACCGGCTGCCGGCATTGCACCGCGAACTCTATGGCTCCGGGGACGAACAGATTCTGCCCTTTGGCAACCTGTTGCGTGCGTTTCATCGTTATCGTACCCGCCGAATTCTGAATGCGGATGAAGGTGATATCGGTATGGCAGCAGACAAGGGTATCCGGTTCGTCGGTGTCGACGGCGTGTCTTTTTTGACGGCTCACTAGGGCGGTTGCCGGATGACACAGGTTCGCCGTTTCTGGCCGCTGCTCACGGGCATGCATCGCTACGAAAAGACTCTGTCCACCAGGGGGCGGGGAGATGGTGTCATCATAGATGCACCGATACTGGCTTACCTTATCGAGACCGCCAATGGCCGAATCCTTTACGACGTCGGCTGCGACTATAACAAGGTCAACCAGCCGGGACTGCGGCAGCGCTACTACGAAAACGAGGACTTCCCTTTCGGGCCGCCGGAGATGCGCGAAGAGGACCGGCTCGCATCACGCTTGAAGCAGCTTGGGCTGAGCGCGGTGGATATCGATGTGGTCTTTATCGGTCATCTGCACTTCGACCATGCAGGCGGTCTTTCCTGTGTCGCACATGCAGACATTCATGTGCATGAGAAGGAGCTGGCCGCGGCCACTGCACAGGCTGACGGTGCCTATTTCGTCGATGACTTCAGCGGCGCCTACCAGTGGAGGAAACAGGCAAATGAATATGAAGTGACACCGGGTGTCAGGGCTATCGAATCGCCCGGGCATACGGCCGGACACATGTCGATGTATATCGAACTGCCCAAAGGCAGGCCGATCATTCTGGCCGGCGATGCCGCTGACCTGCAGGAGAACCTGGATGACGAGGTCGCGCCCGGGCTCTGCTGGCGGGACGAGGAAGCACTGGCACTGGACAGCATACGCAAGCTTAAGTCGATCGCTGTCGATACGGGCGCCGACCTGTGGCCCAACCATGACATGCAGTTCTATCAACGCTGCCGGCAACTACCCGACTTCTATTCCTGAGCGATCGCATCATGCCCGTTTCTCTACCGGTACTCATTCTATTCGTCAGCTCGATTGGATGGGGCCTGACATGGCTGCCGCTCGATTACCTTGGCAAGTCAGGCGTACAGGGCCCACTGCTGATCCTCGTTGCCTTCGGCGGAGCAGTGATCTTCCTGCTGCCGGTATTGCTGATTCAGTACAAGGCATGGCGCGCGCAATGGCAGCTGCTCGGTCTGATCGTGATTTTTGGCGGTTTTGCCAACCTGGCATTCCAGACATCCCTGTATCATGGCGAGGTCATCCGCGTCATGATTCTGTTCTACCTGCTACCGGTATGGGGTGTCCTGGGCGGGCGTATATTCCTCGGTGAGCGTATCGATGCGCTTCGGGTGACTGCCGTGATTGCGGCACTGGGCGGCGCCTTCCTTATTCTTGACGGGCCTGACCTGATCCGGCAACTGCCTGGCTGGGTAGACCTGCTCGCGCTGGGATCCGGCTTTGCATTCGCAATGAACAACCTCGTCTTCCGGTTCGCCCAGGATATACCGGTCGGCAGTAAGGTCAGCGCGATGTTCATCGGTGTCGTGATATTCATATCGGTCTACCTGCTCTTCTTCGAACCGGATTCATCCGGACTGACCGTGGCCAATGTCGGTCTGACTTTACTCTATGGAATTGCCGGCATCACACTGATCACCTTCGGCACCCAGTGGGGCGTGACGCAGCTGGAGGCAGGGCGCGCGTCTATCATCATGGTCATGGAACTCGTCGCGGCAATCGTGTCCGCCGTGTGGCTGCTCAACCAGTCACTGGGCGCAATGGAACTGACCGGCATTGCCCTGGTGATGTCGGCGGCATTGATCGAAGGGATGCGAGGCAGTCAGGTCGCTGAGGCCTGACGGGCTGTGGTGAAGGCGTCGAAATGCCGCCTTTCTTCCCTGGCCATCCAGTGATTCAGCTGCAGCAGGTCGGCCACCGGCTCTCTTGAGTACGGTGCTTCGTGCAGGTAGCCGTCGGGGCCGAATTCAGGCGTCATGGTGCTGGTTGCAAAACCTCCGGCCATTTGTGCTTTCCAGATGAGTTCCCACCACCCCTGGTGAGCCTGCAGGGCAGTGCGGTATTCGGGAGCGGCTGGATCGGGCACTTGTGGACCCTGGTCATAGCCGACGCGGGCATGCAGGTGCAGCGTCCGGCCGGCAAGCTTCTCGATCAGGTCGATTTCCGTATCCACCAGGCGCTCGCAAACCACGCACCAGTGGCTGAAGTCGCAGGTCAGAAGCAACTCGTCGAGCTGGTCGGATATGCGCTCGGTCACCCAGGGATTGAAAAATGCCCTGCCGCGGTGGGTTTCAAAAGCGATACGGATCCCGGCATCCCGGGCGATTTCCATTGCCCGGGTAAAGAACTCGATGTTTTTCGTTTCCGGCCAGGCGTCGCAGCCGCCAAGACAGGTTACGAACAGCGGATCGAGTCGCAGGCTGTATTCCAGTTTGCGCGACAGGCTGTCGAGGTGTTGCTGCAGCGAAGCCTGGCGGTCGGGCACATAGCTGCCTGCCGTCGTGATTTCGGCAATATATTCTAGACCACTGTCTGTCATCGACTGGCGCCAGGCTCGTCCTGTCGCTGCATCGGCCGGCGCCGGACCTTCCAGGCCATCAAAATCATTAGCGACCGCAGAGGCTACTGCATCGCTGATTGATCCCTCGTGCCCCCACAATGTTTTAAACAGGCGCAGATCCATTTCCATTACCTCAGATAAGACTGTCAGCATGATGCCTGCAAAAAGCATACCCGGCCAGGCGCCGCCATCGCGCTAGAGATATCAATGTACGGCCCTTTATCCATGCACCAATATGAATCAGAACATGTCATCACTGTTGGTTAAGGCATCAGGACGGTGCATGGATGGCCATGTTGGTATCGGGCGTATCTATGTATCTGTATGAAATTCATGCCTAAAAGACACTTGGCATACATCATGCATTAGTAGCCACGAGTCATGTTGCAGTCTAAGCGAGTTCATGACGCCACTTAAAACTCTGAACAGCACAACGGGAATAAATATGGATAGTTATAAGACCAAACTTAAACTCACTGCAGCGGGTGTAATGGCAGCATTAACACTGTCGTCCGCTTCTATTGCGCAGGCGGAAGAAACCATCAAGGTGGGCATTCTACACTCCCTGTCCGGCACCATGGCCATCAGTGAAACAACACTGAAAGACACCATGCTGATGCTGATCGAGGAGCAGAACAAGAAAGGCGGTGTACTGGGCAAGAAACTTGAAGCCGTAGTCGTCGACCCGGCATCCAACTGGCCGCTGTTCGCAGAGAAAGCGCGCGAGCTGCTGAGCAAACATGAAGTCGCAGCCATTTTCGGTAACTGGACCTCGGTATCACGTAAATCGGTTCTGCCAGTTGTCGAAGAACTCAATGGCCTGCTGTTCTACCCGGTTCAGTACGAAGCGGAAGAATCATCCAAGAACGTTTTCTATACCGGCGCCGCCCCGAATCAGCAGGCCATCCCGGCAGTGGATTACCTGATGAACGAAATCGGCGTCAAGCGCTGGGTACTGGCCGGTACAGACTATGTATATCCGCGTACGACCAACAAGATTCTCGAGGCCTACCTGAAAGCCAAGGGCGTTCCGGAAAAGGACATCATGATCAACTACACGCCATTCGGTCACTCTGACTGGCAGTCGATCGTTTCCGATATCAAGAAGTTTGGTTCCGCCGGTAAGAAGACCGCTGTTGTGTCTACCATTAATGGTGACGCCAACGTGCCTTTCTACAAGGAACTCGGCAACCAGGGTATCTCGGCTGAAGACATTCCGGTCGTTGCCTTCTCGGTTGGTGAAGAAGAGTTATCCGGTATCGACACCAAGCCACTCGTCGGTCATCTGGCTGCATGGAACTACTTCATGAGTGTTGATGCGGATGAAAACGAAGAATTCATCGAGGCATGGCACAAGTTCATCAAGGACAAGAAGCGCGTCACCAACGATCCGATGGAAGCGCATTACATTGGCTTCAACATGTGGGTCAAAGCGGTAGAGAAAGCCGGTACGACGGATTCCGATGCAGTTCAGGAAGCTATCATTGGTGTCGCAGTACCGAACCTGACGGGTGGCTTCTCAGCCATGATGCCGAATCACCACATCACCAAGCCGGTGCTGATCGGTGAGATCCAGGACGACGGACAGTTCGATGTGGTTTGGGAAACATCCGGACTCGTGGCCGGCGATGCCTGGTCAGATTTCCTGCCTGGCTCAAAGGACATCATCTCTGACTGGAGAGCACCCCTGTCTTGCGGTAACTACAACGTCAAGACCTTCAAGTGTTCAGGTCAGAACTACGAGTGATAACTGATCCTCCTCTGGCTTGAATTCAAGCCAATCCTGAGCCGGCTCACCTGGGCCGGCTCATTTTTTGATTTTGACATGGCGATACTGCCTATAAAGCGGTTTTACGATAAGGACATCCACTAATGGCTGCAGCTCTACGACATTCACTGTTATCAGCATTCGCAGCACTGCTGATTGTTACCAGCTCGATCGTGCAGATTTTGCCCGCACGGGCTTCAGATGCGAGTCCGGCACTTCAGGAAGCAACCGGGCAACTCGTCACCAAGGACTATGCACAGGTCTCTCAAGCAATAGATCAACTGGCCAGTGAAGGCAGTGATCGTGCGAAGCTCATCCTTGAGTCCCTGCTTGAAAGAAAAGTCTTTTACATCAAGAAGGACAAGCAGCTCGTCCTGGCTGAAAAGGTCGAGCGTGAATATAAAATACGGGACGCCCTGACTGATGAAGAACTTGGTATCGTAAAGAAACGTAAGCTTAAAAAAGTACCCGTTAACAACAAGCTGCGCAGAGAGATTCGCGCTGTGCTGGCTACCATGGACCTCAAGAATCCCGATGCTGACGCGAGACTGGCAGCGGTTAACCAGATGCTCGACCGCCCCGATGCCGCCAGCGCTGAACTTCTGGAAGGTATGCTGGAAGAAGAGCCTGATTCACGTGTGGCAGAGGCGATGGGGATTGTTATCGCCCTGGGCAAGCTCACTTCAGGTGACCAGCAGCAGCGAGAAGAAGCGGTTGAACTGCTCGACGGCAATACTCACCCGGCAGTACGCAATGGCCTGAATGCATTACTTCAGCAATCTGATGACGCAACACTGAAGGCCGATATCGAGCGAGCGCTGAACAACATTGATGCCAAGCTGCAGATTTATAGCGTACTGGAAAATATATTCTTCGGCTTGAGCCTCGGTTCTGTGCTGGTGCTGGCCGCAATTGGTCTTGCCATCACATTCGGCGTCATGGGCGTGATCAACATGGCTCACGGCGAGCTCATCATGATCGGCGCCTACACGACCTATGTCATACAGCTGTTAATGCCGAACCATATAGGCGTATCGGTTATCGTCGCTATTCCTGCCGCCTTCATTGTTTCAGGCCTGGTAGGTATCGTTATCGAGCGGGGCGTCATACGCTACCTGTACGGTCGGCCTCTTGAAACGCTGCTGGCTACCTTCGGTATCAGCCTGATACTGCAGCAGACCGTACGCAGTATCTTCTCGCCATTGAACCGCTCGGTTGAGACACCTTCCTGGATGAGTGGTGTCTGGGAGATCAACAGTGCCCTGTCACTGACACTTAACCGGCTCTACATCATCATATTCTGCCTGCTGGTCTTTGCCGCCCTGTTCATGATCCTCAAGAAGACAGCACTTGGCCTGCAGGTCAGGGCCGTGTCGCAGAACCGCGCCATGGCACGTGCCATGGGCGTGCGATCCGAACGCGTGGATGCATTAACCTTTGGCCTCGGATCGGGCATTGCGGGCGTAGCCGGTGTAGCACTCAGCCAGTTGACCAACGTTGGCCCCAATCTCGGCCAGGCCTACATTATTGACAGCTTCATGGTCGTTGTCTTCGGTGGTGTCGGTAACCTCTGGGGCACACTGGTCAGCGGCATGACCCTCGGTGTCGCGAACAAATTCCTCGAGCCCTGGGCGGGTGCAGTGCTTGCCAAGATACTGGTGCTGATCTTCATCATTCTCTTCATACAGAAGAAGCCACGTGGCCTGTTCCCGCAGAAGGGCCGGGCGGCAGAGGGCTGATCGATGGGGATAGTGAAGATGATAAGCCAGGATCGTGGCGGGCAGATATTTCTCGGCCTGCTGCTGGTCGCAACAATTGCCGTTCCAATGCTGAACATCATGCTGCCGGAAACCCATCCGCTGCATGTCTCTACCTACACGGTGACCTTGCTGGGCAAGTACCTTTCGTTTGCCCTTCTGGCCGTGGCGGTTGATCTGGCCTGGGGCTACCTCGGTATCCTGAGTCTTGGCCATGGCGCATTCTTCGCGCTGGGCGGGTATGCAATGGGTATGTACCTGATGCGCCAGATAGGTGAGCGCGGTGTATACGGCGACCCTGTTCTGCCGGACTTCATGGTGTTCCTGAACTGGGATGCATTGCCGTGGTTCTGGTATGGCTTCGACATGTTCTGGTTTGCCGTGGTCATGGTCATGCTGGTGCCCGGCTTGCTGGCTTTTGTCTTCGGCTGGCTGGCATTCCGCTCACGCGTAACAGGCGTCTACCTGTCCATCATGACCCAGGCACTGACGTATGCACTGATGCTGGCCTTCTTCAGAAACGAGATGGGCTTCGGCGGCAACAATGGACTGACCGATTTCAAGGATATACTTGGCTTCAACCTGCAGGCTGACAGCACTCGCATAGGCCTATTCGTTGCGACGGCTATATTCCTGGCACTCGGTTATCTTGCCTGCCGGGCGATCGTGACATCGAGGCTGGGACGTGTGGTGGTGGCAATACGGGATGCAGAAGACCGCACCCGTTTCATTGGTTACAAGGTTGAACACTTCAAGCTTGCCGTGTTCACGTTCTCGGCAGTACTGGCCGGTATAGCC
>JARFQC010000102.1 GCA_029287965.1 Arenicellales bacterium | reverse complement strand
TTCATCGTAGTAGGTAAGCTCTGCAAGGTCATGCTTCGAATCTGTTTGCTCTCTGCAGTGATAACATTGGCCAGTTGCAGTACCTCAGATTTGTCCCGGCTCTGGGTTTACGATCCAATCGACAGGCCCTATACCCATTTCCTCCTCGCAGTAACGCTGGATAATCAGAAAGACACTACAAGCCTTACCAACAAACTGGTAGAGCAATTTGACCGGTATAAGGCTGAAATCAACTTGCTGTCCGGCTATACCGTCGAACCAGAAACACAAGCTGACACGGCGATCCTGAAGATAGAGGAGATACAGCGAGAAAGCATCACTGTTCGTTACAAACGAGGACAAGCTAGTCCAATGATGACGCAGATGCGCGGTCGCCGATACGCAGACAAGCCCGTCGTGACAATGCGTGCCACCCTGGTAGACGCTGAGACGGGGCAATACATATTTAAAGCAGACTATATTGCAGAAGGCCAATGGTATACAGATAGTAGCGTTGTGGTGAGATCGCTGGCGAGAAAAATTACCACTCAATTTGAGTCAGAAGGACTACTTGAGGCCCGGCAATAGGCAAATCCAGGCACCTGATCGCCGAAATCTACTGCCATACCAGCATCATGACCTTCAACCACAGGAGAGGACGTCATCCAATTACCTGAACGGATACTGAGAATAGCCTCTCCATTTGCAAGCAGCAGACTGGCACACCAGCTACCGGTGATACAGCTAACAGAGCGACATCACCCCAGCATGCCCTGGTGCTCGATGAATGTGATGATCTCCTCCACTCCCTGCCCGGTCTTGAGATTGCTGAACACGAAGGGTTTGTCGCGGCGCATGCGCTCCGTGTCTGACTTCATCACTTTCAGTGAAGCGCCGACGTAGGGCGCTAAATCTATCTTGTTAATGACCAGCAGGTCTGAACGGGTAATGCCCGGCCCGCCCTTGCGCGGTATCTTTTCTCCTTCCGCCACGTCGATGACGTAGATCGTAAGGTCAGCCAGTTCCGGACTGAAGGTTGCGCTGAGGTTGTCACCGCCGCTTTCTATGAATACCAGGTCGAGATTGGAGAAGCGCAAAGTCAGGTCTTCAACCGCAGCGAGGTTCATGGATGCATCCTCACGTATGGCGGTATGCGGACAACCGCCTGTCTCGACACCTATGATCCGGTCTTCATCCAGTGCCTGGCTGCGCATCAGGAACTGTGCGTCTTCCTGGGTGTAGATATCATTGGTCACCACGGCCAGCTCGTACTTGCTGCGCATGGCCTTGCACAGGGCATCGAGCAATGCCGTCTTGCCGGAACCGACCGGGCCGCCAACACCAACACGCAGCGGCGAATTCGTTTTACTCATGTTTGTCTCTCGTTATGAACGGTAGATACGTGTGTACTGGGTTTCGTGCATACAGCTGGCTATCGACTGGGCCGGGCAGGATGCACCTATTTCGTCGTCCTGTACGCTCAGGCCCGTATCGATACAGGTAGGGATGGCAGGCGTCAGGCTTGTCAGAACACGCTGGCCTGCACTCTGGCCAAGCGGAATTATTTTAACCCCGGCCAGGGTCATATTCTCGAGCCATGCCCACAGGTAACCGCCAAGGGTTTCCTGAAGCGGAATCTGCCAGTAGTTTGCGGCAATGGCAAAACCGGCCAGTTGACACTCATTGAGTTCCGACACCAGGCTGCCCGGCACCGGTACCCCCAGGTCTGGCAGCAGCGCGGTCAGCGCCCGGCCACGATTGTGTTCTTCCAGGCGCAGTTCGCGTGTTTCACGGCTCGCGACGAGTTGCTGACTCCAGCAGCGGAAGGCATCCCCGTCGCCAGCCTGGTCTGCACGATACAGTCGTGCCAGCAGGGGCAATTCAAGCCACGTCAGGCTGCTTTCCAGCAGGCTGCCCAGCCACTCCTGCAGCGTATTCTCATCATGGACCCATCCGCATTCAACCGCCCATTCGAGACCCTGCGAATAGGTGAACCCACCTGTCGGCAGGGACGGGCTTACCAGGTGCATGAGTCTTAGCTGAGGCAGCATGCTGTCAGTGGTGGTGATGGTGGCCATGAGAATGTGCGGCATCGGCGCTGCCGCCATAAGCACCGGGTTCCGGTTCGAATTCTATCTCTACCACGCTTACTGTGAAGCCAAGGCCTTTCAGCATGTCGTCAAGAACATGATCATGCAGGTAGCTGATCTGCTCGGGTTCGATCTGGATCTGCACGTGTCGGTTACCGAGGTGATAACAGGCTCTTGCCAGCTGGTGCGGATCATCGCTGGCCACGACCGAGACCGTTTCCTGCGCGGCCTTCACCTCTACCACGTAGCCATCCTCGGACTGCAGCAGGTCGCCCTGCTTGAGCGTTGTACCGCGCTCGAGCATGACGCCGGCATCCTCTCCGTTGTCCAGTGTGACACGCAGGCGCGACTTGATACGCTGCTCGAGCGGCAGGGTCAGGCTGCTGTCTATGCGCTCCGCACGGGTAATTTTTTCGGTCAGCCTGATCATGCTCAGAACAGGAAATAACGCTGCGCCATGGGCAGGACCTCGGCCGGTTCGCAGGTCAGCAGTTCGCCGTCTGCCCGCACCTGGTAGGTCTGCGGATCCACGTCGATGACCGGCTGGTAGTCGTTCAGCACCATGTCTGCCTTGTTCACCTGGCGGCAGTTGCTGACCACACCAACTAGCGACTGCAGGCCGAGTCGATCGACGATGCCTGCATCGCTGGCTGCCGCCGAGACGAAGGTCATGCGGGTAGACGTCAGTGCAGCACCCAGTGCTCCAAACATGGGCCGGTAGTGCACCGGCTGCGGGGTCGGGATGGATGCATTGGGATCACCCATCGGTGCAGCGGCAATCATGCCGCCCTTGATGATCAAGCTGGGCTTGGTGCCGAAGAACGCCGGCTTCCACAACACCAGGTCAGCGAGTTTGCCAACTGCGATGGAACCCACCTCGTGAGCAATTCCGTGGGTCACGGCGGGATTGATCGTGTACTTGGCGATGTAGCGTTTGACCCGGTTGTTATCGTCATCGGCATTGTCTCCGGCAAGACTGCCGCGCTGTACGCGCATCTTGTGCGCGGTCTGCCAGGTGCGCGTTATGACCTCACCAACCCGCCCCATGGCCTGCGAATCGGAGGCAATCATCGAGAACGCACCGAGGTCATGCAGGATGTCTTCGGCTGCGATGGTCTCACGCCGGATGCGCGACTCGGCAAAAGCCACGTCCTCGGCGATGTTCGGATCGAGATGATGACAGACCATCAGCATGTCCAGATGCTCGTCAACGGTATTGACCGTATAGGGCCGTGTCGGGTTCGTCGATGAAGGCAGTACGTTGGCCTGGCCGCAGGCCTTGATGATATCGGGTGCATGCCCGCCGCCCGCACCCTCGGTATGGTAGGTGTGGATGGTCCGGCCCTTCATCGCTGCCAGCGTATGCTCGACGAATCCGGACTCGTTCAGCGTATCCGTATGTATCGCGACCTGTACGTCGGTTTCATCGGCAACAGTCAGGCAGTTGTCGATCGCCGCCGGGGTGGTGCCCCAGTCTTCGTGCAGTTTCAGTCCAATGGCACCGGCCACTACCTGTTCCTGCAGCGCAGCGGGCAGACTGGCATTGCCCTTGCCGAGATAGCCGAGATTCATGGGCAGGGCCTCGGCGGCTTCCAGCATACGATGGATATTCCAGGGTCCCGGTGTGCAGGTCGTTGCGTTGGTACCCGTGGCCGGTCCGGTGCCGCCACCCAGCATCGTCGTGACACCTGACATCAACGCCTCGTCGACCTG
>JARFQC010000166.1 GCA_029287965.1 Arenicellales bacterium | reverse complement strand
AGACCCCGTTACACTTCAGCCGCTTCCGGCCTATGTATAAGCTTCGCAATCTGCCCCCGACCACGACAGCGACGCTCGAACACGCCCGCGCCGAGGCCATGGACGCGGGACTGCAGTATGTCTATATTGGGAACGTGTTTGGCAACAAGGCCACATCTACCTACTGCCCACGGGATGACAGCCTGTTGATAGAGCGTATCGGTAATAGGATTGTCGAGAATCGATTGAGCGAAGACGGGCGTTGTCCGGTGTGCAAGGTGTCTGTCCCGGGGGTGTGGTGGTGAAGGCGCGACTGCAAAGCCCGGTCAGCTTGTTCAAAGGCATGGTACCGGAGCGACGTCGTTTTGTCGGCCTGCTTGCCGCCCTGACAGTTGTTGTTCCGTTGCTGCCCAGGATGCTGTCAAAGTTGCCGCGACGTGAGTTATCGCTACACGAAGCCGATTTTTACCGCTGCCATGAGTCAAACGATTCAATCGTCTGCCCTTAGCAATTACCTAATTCGATGCCACTGTTTAGAAGCTGACCCGCCGCACTCTTCCACGGTACCCTCCTGGTGGCGGTGCTCTACCTGCTGTTGAACTTCGTTTTTCTCCGCACCCTACCCCTGTCCCAGCTCACCGGCAAGATCGAGGTCGGCGCGCTCTCAGCAAACTACATATTCGGCGGGCACGGTGGTCTGCTGATCAGTGCCATGATCTGTGTGCTGCTGGTCTCGACGATCAGCGCCATGGTAATGGCGGGGCCGCGCGTGCTTCAGGTTGCCGGCGAGGACTTGCCGCGGTTGCGTCCGCTTGCCAAACGTACACGCGGAGGCGCGCCACTGCGCGCCATCATGCTGCAGCAATTGCTTGCCATCGTTATACACATGGTCGAATCGATCGGCGAGACTGCAGCGCACGGCATCGAGGACCGCTGGCTCGATTTCAATGGCCAGGATCTGTTCGAAATCGTGCCCCGATTTACGGGCATATTGCACCTGCCGCCCCGCACCTGCGCCGATAATGGCGATACGCCCCCCCGGTGGTGCCTGCTCAAGCGGGAGCATGCCGAGGGAACGGGTGAAAAAACCGTTCCCGGGTGCGAAATCCCACTGGATAATATCGTTATAAAAACCGATGTAACCATCCTGGCCGGGTGCCTGCATGATTTCAATAAGGCTGTATCGACCCCATTGCTGGTGAACGGTCTCGAATCCCATATTGGCATAGCTATGTGTCGACTGGAAGCTGTTGCCCTTGTAGAGCTTCAGGAAGCCCCCTTCGAGCTGGGGTATAAAGAGAATTGCCAGCACTGCGATCTGCTGAACCGCTACAAACCGTCGAACATGAAGTGGTGGCGCAAGTATCCACATCGCCAGGGCGACCAGAAGGAACGGGATGGCCAGAAGACGGGTCGCCCCCAGCAGCGGGAACATGAACTCAGCGAAGAGATAGGCGCCCGCTGCGCCAAACAGATAAATCGCATAGACCACTTGCATGCGGCCCCTGAGGTGTCTTCGCCCAATCCGGTAACCGATATACTCGCTCAGCCCATAGGCGACAAAAAACGGCAGAAAAAAGAGCGTGAAGGCGAGCATCTGGACAAACAGCCGTTGCAACTGGACGTCGAACAGATGTGCCCGCAGGTAATCGAAATGTTTGCAGGCCAGTATGGCAAAGACAGAGAAGACCATCGCACCCTGTAGGATCCGCAGTGTTCTCAGATGAACGACTGCTTGCTGATACGAAAAAATAGGCGCCTGCCAGTGCGCCTAAAGGAAATCCGATGAAAAGCAGATCGAAAAACAGGGAGGGCATGATGAAGAAGGTGAGTAACCGGAACAGGGCGATGGTGAACGTCACCGTAGCGAAGGAGAGCAGAAACAGTGCCGCCGGAAGCTTCCATGGCGTCAGCTGCTTTGCGGACGGAGCCTGTACCAGTGTCGTCATGTTCTTTATCAGGAAGTGAGCGGTATCGATTGGCTGCGCGGTTACATTGTGCCAACCTGCCCTGTATATCCTGCCAACAGATCCACCTGACTGATGCAGGAATGCAGCTGCCGGCCAATGTAGATCATTTCAACGTACGTAATCACGCACTTCTTCTCAGATTCATATCTGACTCGTCGCTACCCGCAATAAAAGTGCAATGGGCCGAAACCTGTCACGTCAGGCTCGAAACGCAATATATCGGCATCATCCGAAGCGTCCTGTTGCGCCCGTGACGAGCACATGGCGTGCGCACTGTTGCATGGGACATCAGGCGAACTTCCTGAACCTGTCGATGAGACCCAGCGCCTCGGCAACAGCCTTGCAGGTGATGTGCCCGGCGTGGGTGTTCACGCCGTTGCCAAAGCCCGGGTCTGTGCGCAGGGCATCGAGGCCGTGGTCGGCCAGTTTGAGGGCATAGGGCAGGGTGGCACTGGTCAGTGCGATCGTCGACAGCCTCGGGTAGGCGCCGGGCATGTTGGTCACGCAATAGTGAATGACACCATATTGCTCGTAGACAGGTGCGCTGTGTGTTGTCGGGCGCGAGGTTTCCACGCAACCACCCTGATCGATACTGACGTCTACAATGACAGAACCTGGTTGCATGGCCTTCACCATGGCTTCGGTCACGACATGCGGCGCGCGAGCACCGCGACGCAGCACTGCGCCAACCACCAGGTCAGCGTCGCGCAGTTCGGTGGCGATGTTATCCGCTTCAGATAGCACGAAGTGAATATCTTTGGCGATTTCCTTTTGCAGTTCCGCTAGCCGATCTCGATGTCGACCGACCAGGTAGACCTCTGCGCCCATGGCGGTGGCAACACGCGCGCTGTGTCGGCCAACGACACCGTCACCGATGACGACGACCTTGCCGTAATGTTTATCGAATATGCCTGACAGCAGCATGCCCTTGCCGTGATTGAAGTGGGCGAGGTAATAGTTACCCATGGTCACGGCCATGTTGCCGGCCACCGCGCTCATGGGTGCCAGCAGTGGCAGTTCTCCCTGGTCGCTCTCCACGGTTTCATAGGCGATCGCCGTGGTTTTGTGCTCCAGCAGGGCATCGGTGAGCGTCGGGGTGACTCCGGAAAGATGAAAGTAGGTGAACAGCATCTGATCGCGTAGCTGAGCGTACTCCTGTTGCAGCGGCTCCTTGACCTTCAGTACCAGGTCTGTCTTCCAAGCTGACCCGGCAGACACCAGTTGTGCGCCAGCCTGCGCGTAGGCTTCATCACCAAAGCCCGAACCGACTCCGGCACCAGTCTGCACCAGTACGCTGTGACCGGCCTGTGTGAGCGTCTGTGCGCCTGCGGGAGTCAGGGCTACACGGTTCTCCTTTTCCTTGATTTCTTTAACAACGCCGACCTTCATGTTAGAGGAGCCTGTATTTCAATCCGGAACTGCAGTACGCGTCCCACGATACCAATGTTAGTTTAAACGATCGAAATGATATAGAGTCAGGTCGAAAAAGTGTCTTTGGAGTATCTGTCGGGACCGGGTATGTCATTGCCGGATTAACGGTTACACCGTCAATCGATCCGAACCATGCAGATTGATTTATCATGTTTAACAAAGCCAACTAATTTTACCGGATCGGCCTGCCGCATTAGGATCGACTATTCTGTTGATGAGACTCAATATAATTCCCTGATAATTAAATGGTACTATGTTGTATCAGCAGAATATCGTAGTTTTTCAAGCTGTCCGCTAACAACAAGCCTAAAGGTCCGCCGTGCAACCAGTAAAACCACTGCAACCCGAACAACTGTATCAGCGTTGCGATCCCGAACTGTTTGACTTTAATACCAGCGCAGAGCTGGAGGAGCAGACAGAGACACCGGGCCAGGAACGGGCTGTGGAAGCCATCGATTTCGCTACCGACATGGAGCTCAGTGGCTTCAACCTGTTCATACTGGGCCCGCAAGGTACGGGCAGACACAGCGCAGCGCGACGCATCCTCAAGCAAAAGGCAGCACAAAAGCCGACTGCGGATGACTGGTGTTATGTCAATAATTTTGACAACCAGAAACGACCACGGTACCTGAGAATGCCGGCGGCACAGGGCAATGCGTTACGCGGGGATATCGAGCAACTCATCGAGGAAGCCCACCGGGTCATACCGGCCTCTTTCGAAAGCGAAGACTACCGCACCCGGCGCCAGGCCATCGAAGAGGAATTCAACGAATACCAGGAAAAAGTATTCGAGGAAGTCCAGAAAAGCGCCAGGGAACGCAGCATCAGTATTATCCAGACGCCGACCGGAGTTGCCTTTGTACCATTGCGTGACGACAAGGCCGTGAGCCCCAAGGAATACGCGCAGCTCCCCAAAGAGGAACAGGAGCAGCTGAAGCGTGATACCGAAGCCGTGAGCAAGGACCTGCAACAGAAAATGCAGTCAATCCCGCAGGAAGCGCGCCGGGTTCGTGAAAAGATACGCGACCTGGACCATGACGTTTCCATGTTCGCCGTTGGTGGCCTGATCGATCAGCTGATCATGAAATACAAGCCGTTAGCCGATGTCGTTGCCTATCTCGAAGATATGCAGACCGATATCGTCAACAACGTGGAAATCTTTCTCAAATCACCGGAATCAGACAACCCGTCGCTGAGAGCCATGCATGGCGGCCACGCACAGGGTATGGCGGCACAGAAATCAGCGGCCATGCAGCGCTATGCCATCAATGTGATCATCGATCATACCGAGCTGGAAGGTGCGCCGGTGGTTTTCGAAGACTATCCCACCTTTCCCTACCTGATTGGCCGCATTGAACACGTCGCCGAAATGGGCACACTGTTCACCAACTTCAACCTGATCCGCGCCGGCGCCCTGCACCGCGCCAACGGCGGCTTCCTGGTTCTGGATGCCGGCAAGTTGCTGCTACAGCCATTCGCGTGGGAGGGTCTCAAACGGGCATTGAAGTCAGGTGAGATCCGCATCCAGTCGCTCGGCGAGGCGCTCAGTCTGGTGAGTACCGTGTCTCTCGAACCTCAGCCGATACCGCTCGATGTGAAGATCATTCTGCTGGGCGACCGCATGCTCTACTACCTGTTGCAAGCGTACGATCCGGAATTTATGGATCTCTTCAAAGTGGCGGCGGATTTTGAAGGCCGGATCCACCGGGATAAGGCGAACAGCCTGCAGTTTATCAGGCTCCTGGCCACGCTCGGCAAAAAGGAGAATCTCAGGCCGCTGGACCGGGCCGCCGCCGCCCGCGTGCTGGAGGCCAGCGCCCGTCATGCCGGTGATGCAGAGAAGCTTTCCGCGGAGATTCGATACGCAGCAGACATCGTGCGCGAAGCCGACTTCCATGCAGGCCGCAAGGGCAAGGACGTCATCGGTCAGGCAGATATACAACAGGCCATAGACACGCGTATCCGCCGTGCCAGCCGCATTAGAGACCGCCTGCAGGAGGAAATCCTGCGCAATACGATTCTGATCGACACCGACGGCGAATGTGTTGGACAGATCAACGCTCTGGCGGCAGCCCAGCTTGGCGAATCGAGCTTTGCCCACCCTTGCCGCATTAGCGCGCGCGTTGCCCTGGGCTCGGGTGAAGTGGTGGACATCGAGCGCGAAGTCGAACTCGGTGGACCGATACATTCCAAGGGTGTGCTGATACTGTCAGGTTTTCTGGCATCCCATTACCTCATCGACAGCCCACTTTCCCTGTTTGCCAGCCTCGTGTTCGAACAAAGCTACGGCGGCATTGAGGGCGACAGTGCCTCGGCGGCCGAACTCTGCGTGCTGCTCTCGGCACTGGCGGAGGTTCCGATCAAACAGGGTGTGGCCATCACCGGCTCGGTCAACCAGCATGGCCGGATACAGTCTATCGGTGCCGTCAATGACAAAATCGAGGGATTTTTCGATATCTGCAATAAACGCGGGCTGACGGGTCATCAGGGGGTCCTGATACCGGCTTCCAACACCCGCCACCTGATGCTCAGAGAGGATGTTATCGAGGCCGTGGCGCAAAACCGCTTCCAGATCTATGCGGTCGAGACCATCAACCAGTGCATAACGCTACTCACCGGAGTCGATGCCGGCGAGCGTGATCAACAGGGCGATTTTCCCGACGGCAGCGTCAATCAGCGGGTAGGCGCGAGGCTGAAGGATTTTGCCGAGAAACGACAGCGTTTCGGTAACGGCAAGTCGCCATCGAATACCGACTGATGACCGCCCGTGGCAAACATCGGCAGTTCCGCATCACCGTGATGCTCGGCAACACCGGCGCCGACCGCCGCACCCTGGACATGCTCGGCCTGTTAGCGGCGGAGACACCGGCGAAAATCCTGGGACTGTTCATAGAGGATATCGAACTGTTGGGCCTTGCAGATCTGCCGGTGGTGCGGGAATACTGTCGCCTGACCCAGGTTGAGCGGCAGTTGAATTCAGCGGATCTGCAGCGTCAGCTCAGGATACAGGCGCGATCCGCCCGGCAGGCACTGGCTGCCATCGCCGGGCGTATGGGTTTTAGCTGGTCCTTCCGCACCGTTCGGGGCTCACTGTCGAGCCTGCTGCCGCACGCCGCACAGGACATGGATGTGATGCTGCTGGGCGCGGCACGGCGCACCCTGCCTTTTGCCAGCCATTTCTGGCCAACCACCCGCCCGCATTTATTAGACCAGCCGGTCAGTATTATTTTCGATGGCTCGCAAGCCGCGCAACGGGCACTTGCCGTTGCGAGCCGCATAGCCAGGGCCGGCGGACAACCGTTAAACGTTTTCCTGATGGCAGCGAACGCCGATGAACTCACCTCGCTACGCGCACAG
>JARFQC010000146.1 GCA_029287965.1 Arenicellales bacterium | reverse complement strand
CGCAGGGACGTATCTACCAGGACAACATGCACGTGACGCTGTGGCATGTCGATGAGAGCATCCCGGCGGGTACCCCGGGTGGCTGGGGTGTGGCATTCAACTACTCGCGCTCCCTGGATGATGACCGTTTCATGCCATTCCTGCGCGGCGGCTATGCTGACGAAGGCGGCACGCTGTTGCAGAAGTCGATCAGCGCCGGGCTTGGCTACAATGCCTTCGGAGGTCGCGACCAGCTCGGTGTAGCCGTCAACTGGGGCCAGCCCAACGAGAACAGCTTCGGCCCGGACCTCGACAACCAGTTCGTATTCGAGACCTACTACCGCTGGCAGCTGACCGAGCAATTCGCTATCACGCCGGATATCCAGTACCTGAAGGACCCGGCGCTGAATCCGGAGCATGACAGCCTGTGGATTCTCGGCCTGCGCGGCAGGCTGGCGCTGTAATTCATACTGACTGCCAGGGCATTTGTCGGCCGCGTATAAATCACACAAGCCCACTTGTCATTCCGGATGCAGTAACGTGTAGGTCCGGAAGCCATTGGATCTACATTCCTGTATTCCGGCCTACGCAGGAATGACAACAAGGTATGTGGGAGCGATGATTCATCGCGAAATCAGCCAGTACCCGTCGCGATAGGCTATCGCTCCCACGTTTTTTAATAGTGTTCACAACGGCTATGTCGCGCCTATCTGTTTACGCTGCAAGCGAATATAATTGCATACCCTTATTCAAATAAATTTCCCTGGAGCAGCATATGGACCTCATGTCCCTGGTAATATTTCTCGCCATCGGCGCAGCGGCCGGTTTCCTCGCCGGCAACATCATGAAAGGCAGTGACTTCGGTCTGGTCAACAACATGATCATCGGCGTGATCGGTGCGGTAATTGGCGGATTCGTGTTTGGCCTGCTGGGTATATCAGCAGGCGGCTTGATTGGTTCGCTGATCACGGCAGTCGTGGGTGCGGTGATACTTCTGTACCTGGCGCCGAAGATCAAGAAGGCGTTGAAGCTGTAAATCAACTATCTGCTAGCAGCGGCCTCGGTAACTGCTCAGTGCGTTATTCTACCTCATGCATCCATGCAGTAATTGCCGCAATGCATTTAATTCAAGGCATTTTCTGTGGGAGCGATAGCCTATCGCGGTAATTAGCCAGGACCAGTCGCGATAGACTATCGCTACCATGACAACTTCCAAGACCTGCCAATTCACAGCAAGGCAGCCGCTTCTTCATGTTCAGGCTTTGCTGGTATCTTCTGCATCGGCTTTTTGATGCAATAGCTTGCGATCAATCTTTCCCGTGGCCGTTTTGGGTATAGGGTCCATCGTGTGCCAGGCGTCCGGTACTTTATAGGCAGCCAGGCGGCTTGCTACCCAGGTTTTAAGCTCATCCAGGTTGTCTTGCGTATATGGCTCCCACTCGATAAAAGCTGCCAGGACTGCACCGTAATGCGGGTCGGGGACACCGACTACGCAGCTCTCCTTTACATCCGGGTGCGAGTCGATGACATCTTCGACTTCGTGGGGGCCAACGTTTGAACCGCCGTGGATGATGATTTCGCGGTTACGCTCGTGAAAGGTGTAGAAGCCATCCTCATCACAGCTTGCGATGTCACCTCCATGCAACCACCCATCCTGCAGTGCCTCCTGCGTGTGCTCCGGATCTTCCCAGTAGCCGATCATTACACTGTCGCCTTTAATCAGTATTTCACCTGTCTGCCCCTGCTCAACGTCATTGCCTTCATCATCAACCAGGCGCAGGGTAATGCCTTCGGCCGGTTGTCCGACTGTACGGTTACGATTCGGCCCTGAAGGGCGGTTGGAAAGAAATCCTTCACATTCTGTCATGCCAAACGCCTGCAGCAGGTCATGGCCCATTCTTTTTCTGAATTGTTCATATAGATCATGCGAACACTCATCGCCCGCAACGAAACAGGCTGTCAGTGACTCCAGGTTGGTAGTCTCTGACAAAGGGCTTTGCAACATCTCCAGCAGCATGGTGGGTAACAGAAGCGTCGTATCAGCTCGATATTGCTCTATGGCCCGGAGTAAATTATCAGCCTGAAGATCTGCAACCAGTACCAGCGTACAACCCGCCAGGAAGGCAGGCACGGTAACACCTGAAAGCCCTGCAACGTAACCGACGCCGGTGGAAACCAGCCAGATGGTATCAGGCCGAATTTCCCGCGTGGCAACCTGTATGCGTGCATTACCCAGTAATGAAAAATGCGTGTGTGTCACACCCTTGGGGCGCGAAGTGCTGCCGGAGGTATAGAAAATCACTGCTGGATCATCAGGCTGGACATCCGGCCACTCGATTTTTGTTGGTGCGTTGGCCAGGTGGAAATGCAAGGCGTCTTCTTCTATTTCATACTCGGGGTGACGCACCAGTATACGTTCCAGCCACGAGACTGACTGGTCAAGGCCTTCCACCATGGGCAGGAAATGCTTGTCGACGATCAACAGACGGCATTCGCTGTGATCCAGTGCATATTCGATTTCAGAGCGTTGATAACGGGTGTTTACCGGGACAACGATGGCGCCAATGCGGAAACAGGCAAAATACAGAAACAACATCTCTGGACGGTTGGGAAACATCAAGCCAAGCCGGTCACCTCTTTTTATGCCGAACCCCAAAAGCATTCGGGCAGCTCTTGTTACATCTTCATAGAACTCGCCATGGCTGATGGTTTGATCTTCAAACTGTATTGCTGAATGATCAGGATTCTCTTCAGCGTGATGCCTGATCAGATCATTGAGAATCCCTGGGGCTGAGTCAGTCATCTGTCTCGCCTGGATCAGTCTGGAGCTTACGGATTGCGGTGGTTAACCGCTTGAGTGCTTTTGATCCTTCATCCGAAGGCAGGTGCAGGTTGATGAAGACCAGGTTGTCAGGATTCGCCGAGGCCTGGTCAAGCGCATCCTCGAGATCAGCCTCTGTCTTCACTTCCAGGCTGATGGCATCCCCTGCAAAGGCCTCTGGCAGCAAGTGATAATTCCATTGCTGTATATCATTGTAAGGACCGTCATGGATCAGGCGTTCGATGACGTAGCCGTCATTATTCAGCAGGAAAATGACCGGGTTGCAATGATGACCCAGAAGGGTAGAGAGCTCCTGTGCTGTCATCTGGAATGAGCCATCACCTTGAAAAAGCACTACACGCTTTTTCGGCCTTGCCAGGCATATGCCCAGTGTTGCAGGCAGGGCATAACCGATAGACAGATAAAAACTCTGTGATACGAAATTTTCAGGATCCTCGACGTATAGTTCACTGGCGGCAAACAATGCATCACCCGTCTCGGCAACAACGATCATGTTGTGGTCTATGAAACGATTGATACGATCATAGAAGCGATCGACACTCAGCATTGTGTCTGCAACCGGTTGGTAGTCTCCCTGTGCACTATGCGGGTCAACGGCGTGGGTACATGAACATTGATGTGCTTGCATGTTATCAAGCAGGGCATTGATGTAGTCGCCCATCCAGATACCATGGTAAAAATGATTGCCGATGCGAGTCTTGTCTTTATGGGAGCGAATCATGCGATGCTCAGGGAGACGTGCAGTAAAGCCACCCGTATTAACATCTGTATTCATCATGCCGATGCACAGCAGGCCATCCGATGACTCAAGGTGTTCACGTACAGAATCCCTGCTTAGCGCACCCATGTATATTCCGGCAAACAAGGGATGATTCTCCGGCAGTACTGATTTCCCGTCGAGCGTCGTCATAAACGGTATCTGCAGTAATTCCACCAGCTTGAGCAAATTGTCTTGCAGGTTGAAGCGGAAGGCCTCGACCCCGATTAAGAGCACCGGCTTATTAGCTGACGCCATGATTGATAGTGTTTCCTCAACACACTCCTTTAATGCAGCAGCGTCAGAACTACGGCTTTTTTCATATGACAATTCGGACAATGCGCGGCAGGGCGCATTCACCATGTCGACCGGGATTTCCAGGTAGACCGGCAGTCTTTCTGACATGCAATTAATGATAACGCGATCGATTTCGTCAGGTGCTGTATCCGGGTTGTTCAGTTGAGCCGCGTCAACAGTAAGCTTGCGGTAGATATCGAACTGCATGTCGTAATCCGTAGACACGTGATGCATGTGCGTTTGCGCCAGGCGCTGGGCAGAGTTGGGCGCGCCGCTGATGAAGGCAACCGGTACCTGCTCAGCATAGGCGCCTGAAGCTGCATTGAGAGCACTTAACCCGCCAACGCCATAGGTAACACATGCCGCGCCGATGCCATTAAGCCTTGCATAGGCATCAGCGGCATAGCCGGCATTGAGTTCATTGCAGTTACCAATCAGCTTGATGTTGCTGCTGACCACCTGGTCCATGAAATCGAGTACATAATCACCGGGCACACCGAACATGTGTTCGAGCCCGGCATCGTTTAATCGCGCTATCAGGTAGCGACCTACAGTCATATCAGTCATGAGAAATGGATTACAGAATTGGGGTTATAAAATTCAGCTCATACAAGCTCGCCAGTTTATAGAAGGCTATCAGGGCGACTCATCCCGATATTCCTTCGGCGTAAACGACTGGCCGAACAACAGCGCGGTATGCAGCAGCAGCCGTTCTGCGGTACTCATCTCTTTGCGGTCGGCAAGTACCTGGCGGGCCATGGCCGGTTCATCGGTGATGATGCCGTCGACGCCCAATGACATCATGCGCGACATCGACACGGGATCGTTGACGGTCCAGACAAATACCTGCTTGCCTGCTTCATGAGCACGCCGAACAAAACCACCCGATGCCATGCCCATTGCTACGGCCAGGAAGTCGGCATCGAGCTGTGACAGGTCGCCGATTGCTGTTGCCGATAGCAGGCCGATGCGCCAGTCCGGTCTCAGCTTGCGCATTTTCTGGACCGCGCTGTATTTCAGTGACATGATGGCGGTCTGCTCGTCCATGTCCATGTCTTCTACGATATCGATGACACGCTGTTCGAGCTGTTCATCATGGCCGTAATACTTAAGTTCGATGACGACGTTGGCGCGGCCTTTCGATTCAGCCAGTACCTGCCTGAGTGTAGGTACATGTTCAGATGAAAAGGACGGATTAAACCAGCTGCCCACGTCGATGCCTTGCATCTCCTCCAGTGTGGCATCCCATAGTTTGATGTCCTTGCCTGCGAGCTTCATGAAATCGCTGTCGTGTATCACCACATCCTTGCCATCGGCTGTTTCCTGTACATCTATCTCGACCCAGTCTGTCCGGTCTTCCAGGGCGGCACGTATAGACGCGAGTGTATTTTCAGGTGCTTTGCCTGCAGCGCCGCGATGTGCG
>JARFQC010000132.1 GCA_029287965.1 Arenicellales bacterium | reverse complement strand
CAAGGTCAAGTTCAGCGATGAACGCGGTGAGATCGTCATGCACCCGGAGGGACTGCTGAACCTGAAGATCACCGGTTCCCGCGATGACCGGCGTCACCGTATCAATATCCGCATCACCTGGCAGGATGATGATGAGAGCGGCTTGTCGGAGAACTTGTCGATCACCAGCAAGTAACCCGGGCCCGGCGCATAAGCGGGCAAGCCTGTCATTGCTGCAATCAACAAGCCTGGGACAATGGTGAAAATCCTCGTCCAGGCAGGGCGGAGGCCAGGGATGCCCCCAATCCCAATCTTACTGGGACTGACTGCGTTTTTGTCGCCCGGGGAGTCCGCGGCTCGATAGTCCGCAGGATTGACCGGTTTAAAAAATGTATCAGAATGGTGCGTTTGTTTTAAAACATGAGAATAAATTGTGCGCTTCAATGCCGGTGTTAATGCTGGAATCCAGCTAACAAGTTGTAATCTATATTTTAAGCCTGCTGGCACGCATCATGCATCAATGTAGGAAGATGCTGGTTGAACCTGGGGTAAAAACACTGATTTCATCAATCTGCAATGATGTTGAACGGATAATGCATATTCATTCAGAATAGAGTTCAATGAGCTGGATATACAGTTAGGGAAGCTCTGATTAATTTACGTGGGATGGGGGTTCGGGGGAAGGGTGCTGATGAGGCACCCAGTAAGCCTTTGATATAACATACCCTTCCCCCGTTAAAAAACTTGCAGGGAGCTCTGATTGTTTCGCGAAGCGAATTAATCAGAGCTTCCTTAGGCTGGAATCCTTATCATACATTTGTGGTAATCGATTATGGCGTAGCTATATCTGTTTGCAGCGGAGTATTTTCTCAATAATAAATGTTTCAGATTCGCATTCATGGCCGAGGTGGCCAGGGCGTAGTATCAGCCTCACAAATTCTTTCAGTAGCGGCTTTTTACAGCGGTCACTATTCGCAATCGTTTCCGAGTTTCGGTTCCGAGCGTATGGGTGCGCCGGTAATGGCCTTTGCGCGCATTGATGATGAAGAGATCGAATTGCGTGAACCGGTGCTCGACCCCGATCTGTTGATTATCCAGGATGCGACGCTCTTTCAGGCAATCGATGTTTTTTACGGCTTGAAGGCGGATGGACGCGTGCTGATCAACAGCAGCAAAAGCATTGACGAGATGGGACTTGGTGACAGGCTGGATAAACTGCCTGCCGGGCATGTTGTTACGGTTCCCGCTACGGACCTGGCGATGACGCACCTGCAACGCCCAACGCCCAATACAGTACTACTTGGCGCAATGACTGCCATGTTCGATCTGTTTCAGATGGAATCAGTCGAAAAGGCAATTCGTGACAAGTTTCCCGGCAAGGTAGCCGATCTGAACGTGAAGGCAGCCCGCGCGGCGGCTGAGTCAGTACGCCAGTCAACCAAAGGAGAGCAACTTGTTACAGCAGATTGAGGGTTCTTATGCCGTGGCCGAAGCCGTTGCCATGTGCATGCCCGAGGTCGTGGCGGCGTATCCGATCACGCCGCAAACCCACATTGTCGAGCATATAGGCGAACTGGTTAAGGCCGGCAAAGTAGGCTCATGTGAATATATCAATGTAGATAGTGAATTTTCTGCCATGAGCGCCTGTATAGGCTCTTCAGTCATGGGTGCACGGACATATACAGCTACTGCTTCGCAGGGGCTGCTGTTCATGATGGAGGCCGTCTACAATGCTTCCGGTCTTGGTTTACCGATTGTCATGACACTGGGAAATCGTTCAATCGGCGCTCCCATCAACATCTGGAACGACCATACCGATGCGCTGGCAGCACGCGATTCGGGCTGGATCCAGTTATTCGTTGAGACCAATCAACAGGCAGTGGACGTACATATACAGGCATTCAAGCTCGCCGAGGCAATCAGTCTTCCCGTTATGGTTTGCATGGACGGTTTTGTATTGACCCATGCCTATGAACGGATAGACATGCCCGACAAATCGCAGGTGGAATCGTTTCTGCCTCCTTTTGTACCCAAGCAGAAGCTCGACCCCGACCAGCCGGTTTCAATCGGTGCGATGGTTGGTCCGGAGGCGTTTACCGAAGTGCGTTATCTCGCCCATCACAAGCAGCTCGAAGCGCTGGAGATTATTGATGATATTGGCGAGGAATTTGCTGAACTGTTTGGTCGCAGCTCCGGTGGTCTGGTTAGCTGTTTTGATTGTGGTGACGCGGACACCATCGTGATAGCCGCTGGCTCGGTGGTAGGCACCATTAAATCGGTTATCAAGGATATGCGTGACGAGGGTCACTCCATCGGTGTCGTGTCGATTCGCTCCATGCGTCCATTTCCCCGTTTTAAACTGGCTAAAGTATTGCAGAAGGCAAAGCGGGTCATCGTCTTTGAAAAGGCCTTTTCTGTCGGTGTTGGTGGTGTACTGGCGCTTGATGTGCAGTGGGCGCTACACAATTACTCATTGCCTCTCTATTCCGTTATAGGCGGCCTGGGAGGGCGGTCCATCACTCGAGCATCACTGCGGAAGCTGTTCGACAAGGGGCTCAGGGATCAGCTGCCACAAACCCATTTTCTTGACCTCGACATTGATGCCGTCAACCGCGAGCTGGCGCGTGAGCGCAGCGGTGACAGATCGGGCCCTGCTGCTGAGAACATCGTCAGGGATCTCGGTGTCGTCAGTGCAGCAAAGACAAGCTAGCCATGACGGACAAGGTAAAGGGATTCTCAGTGTACGATAGTGAAGATAGTCCACAACGACTGAAGTTCTACCAGACGGGTACGCTTACAGTCGGAAATCGCCTGCTTGATGCAAAGCTGCGAACGGTACAGGCAACCAAAGAACGCGCCAATGCCATTACATCCGGTCACCGGGCCTGCCAGGGATGCGGAGAAGCACTGGGTGCCAGATATGCAGTTGATGCTGCGATGCTCGCCTGCGACGGAAAACTGGTGGCAACCAACGCTACGGGTTGTCTGGAAGTCTTTACTACGCCTTATCCGGAGACAGCGTGGCAGCTGCCCTGGATCCACTCGCTGTTCGGCAACACGCCAGCCGTTGCTACCGGTATGGCAGCGGCACTAAAGGCGAAAGGGCAGACTGATATACGCGTTCTTGCCCAGGGAGGAGACGGTGGTACGGCAGACATCGGCTTCGGATGCCTGTCAGGAATGTTTGAGCGCAATGATGATGTGCTTTACATCTGCTACAACAACCAGGCCTATATGAACACCGGCGTGCAGCGTTCCAGCCAGACTCCGGGTGCGGCGCGCACGGCCACCACCATGCCGGTCGGGCCGGAGCCGGGTAATGTATTTGGTACTGGCAAATACCTGCCTGCCATTGCCATGGCTCACGAAATTCCCTATGTAGCAACGGCATCTATTCACCACCTGCATGACCTGGAAGCAAAGGTGCACAAGGCAATGTCCATGCGCGGTGCACGTTACATAGAGATACTGGTGACCTGTCCGCTCGGTTGGGGTTCTGCTCCGGCCGACACCATCAAGGTGGCACGCCTGGCTGTAGAGACGGGTCTGTGGCCGTTGATCGAGGCAGAACATGGAGAGTTGACCGGTTCCCACCAGCTAGAAAGGCCACGTCCTGTTGAGGACTATCTCAAACTCCAGCGACGCTTTGCCCATGTATTCAAACCCGGCAACGAGTGGGAGCTGGATAACCTGCAGGCACTGGCTGACAGGAACATTCGTCGTTATGGACTCAAATAAAAAGGAATGGCGCTAGTGCAACAGGAAAAGCCCTATGCCATAACGCTGGACCCGGCTACCAGCCTACTCAATAAAACCGGATCCTGGCGTACCAGCCGACCGGTTTATGTACGTCGATTGCCGCCCTGCAATCAGGCTTGTCCAGCCGGAGAGAATATACAGGCATGGCTCGCGCTGGCAGAGGAGGAACGCTACGAGGAAGCGTGGCGCAAGATTATGGAAGAGAACCCCTTACCGGTGGTAATGGGGCGCTGCTGTTACCACAACTGTGAAACCAGCTGTAATCGCACTCAACTGGATGAGTCGGTGGGAATCAATTCAGTCGAACGGTTTCTTGGCGATATGGCGTTACAGCATCGCTGGTCCATCGAGCCGGGTGTTGAGACGGGTAAACGCATCATGATTGTCGGCTCAGGCCCCGCAGGACTTTCCTGTGCCTATCATCTTCGCCGCCTCGGGCACGCTGTGACGATCTTTGAATCAGCACCCAGGCCAGGTGGCCTGATTCGTTATGGTATCCCCAGGTATCGCATGCCCAGGGAAAAGCTGACAGCTGAGATTGCCCGCATTGAGGCGATGGGCGTAGATATCCAGTGCAATCGTTATATCGAAGATTTTGTTGCCGAAAAGGAAGCAGGGAACTTCGATGCGCTGTTTGTCGCTGTAGGTGCCCAACGGACTCGCAGACTGCTTAGCAATGGAAATGACGATTCACAGGTACTGGACGCAATCGAGGTGTTGCGTGATCTTGAACTGGACAAACCCAGTCATCTGGCTGGGCACGTGATTGTTCATGGTGGCGGCAACACAGCCATGGATGTTGCCCGCAGTGCGATTCGCCTTGGTGCCTTGAAAGTTACTGTCATTGCACGGGCAACGCGCGAAAACATGCGTGCCCATCCAATGGAAATTAAAGAGGCACTGGAAGAGGGCGTCGAAGTGCTGAACCTGCATTCGGTAAGCGCGTTTGATGGTAAGACAGTTACGCTGGAAAAAATGGCAGCGACCAATGAATCCAGGCCGCGTGCTACTGGTGAATACGACACCATCGAGGCTGATGTGGTTGTTGAGGCAGTTGGACAGCTGCTCGATCAAGAACCTCTGAAAAATATACCAGGGCTGGATATGTCCAGCGGCTGGATCGAGTTCGATGAACAAATGGGTTTTGGCGCGGATGGTATTTTTGTCGGTGGTGATATGACCTCGGAAGGCGGCACGGTGACTACCGCGATTGGACATGGGAAGAAGGCTGCACGTTGTATTGACGCCTGGTTCAATGGCAGCAGTTATGCTCCAGAACCAAAAGATGCGATGGCCAGCTTCGAACACCTGGAGACCTGGTATTACACAGACGCCCCACGTTCACATCGTCCCAGGCTTGATGTCGTGCGTCGTTCCAGTGGCTTTGCAGAAGTCGTCGGCAATCTCGATGAAGAAACCGCAGCGTATGAAGCAAGGCGTTGTATGTCGTGTGGTAATTGTTTTGAATGTGATAACTGCTACGGCGTTTGTCCCGATAATGCCGTGAAGAAGCTCGGTCCCGGGAAAGGGTTTGAGTTCAACTATGACTATTGCAAGGGTTGCGGTCTGTGTGAGAGTGAGTGTCCATGTGGTGCGATTGCCATGCAGGCGGAGGTAATTTGAAAAACCCCGATTCACCAGGAAGCTGGAGTTCTGCCTGTTCTCAGGAATACCGGTTCCCGGGATGACTGGCGTCATCCAATCAACATCCGGATCACGTGGCAGGATGTTGAGAGAAGCTTACCGGAGAACTTGTCAGTAAGCAGTAAATAAGTCTTCTACATGAATATCAGTCGGCGAGCTATTCTGCACCTCTGGGCTCGTTCAGGTGGCAGTGCACTCGATCTTTCCTGGAATACGAGGTGTATGCTTTAGCGGAATATAATATTATTTCGATTGCCTTTTATTGAACTGTTCCGTGTTGTTTTTCCAGCCGTGCTCACTATCAGGCATATTTACCATGGTCGATCGTTATTCCGGATTCCATCGGAGTGACGATGGTGACAAAGCTCCAGGTATCACCAGATATATCGAATTTGTCTCATGAATAGATTAATTACGCTT